>CADCUW010000566.1:2657-2945 GCA_902805985.1 uncultured Rubrobacteraceae bacterium | reverse complement strand
ACCGGGGTATCTACACCATGAACGCGGATGGCTCGAACCAGACCTTTCTTACCGCCGGTGCTTGGCCGGACTGGCAGCCGCTCCCCGGCCCCACGCTCCCTACATCCAAGGTCCAATGCAAGCACGGTGGCTACAAGGACTTCGGCTTCAAGAACCAGGGTAGGTGCATAGCCTACGTGCAGAGGGCTGCCGACAGCCGATAGCACATAGAGGACCATCCCAGAAGGGAGGGTTGGGGAACGCGTCCCCAACCCTCCCTTTCGTCCTAACTTCGGAGAACCTTGCTTA
>CADCUW010000566.1:0-2647 GCA_902805985.1 uncultured Rubrobacteraceae bacterium | reverse complement strand
GCCTGACGACATTTTACTAGCCAACCGGGCGGGGACCAAGCACGAGAGGGACCGAGACACCGGCGAAGCCGCGGCCGATGGGTCGTGCTTCCAGAACCTCCTACTGGATAAGTTCCGAGAACACTGTTCACGCCCGAAGTTCGGAGAACGCCCCTTCTGAGACTGTCCGAAAAGGGGTAGTTACGTGCTGACTCGCTACTCTAGCACGCATGAGAAAGACCTATCCGACCGACCTATCCGACGCCGAGTGGTCCTACATAGAGCCCCACCTCCCTACCCCCAAGGCGCCTGGGCGACCCAGGGTACATAGCCTGCGCGAGATCCTCGACGCCGTCTTCTACGTCCTCAAGAGCGGCTGCCAGTGGCGCATGCTCCCGTGCGAGTTCCCGCCCTGGAAGACCGTCCACCACTACTTCAGGATTTGGCGCATCGATGGCACGTGGGAGGGGCTGCACGCCGCCCTGCGCCATCGCCTACGGGTACGCCTAAAGAGGGATCCCCAGCCGAGCGCAGGCATAGTGGATTCCCAGTCGGTGAAGACCACCGGAGTAGGAGGAGACCGGGGCTACGACGGGGGCAAAAAGGTGAAGGGGCGGAAACGTCACCTGCTGGTGGACACCGAGGGATTGGTGCTCAAAGCCAAGGTCCACGTGGCCAACGTGGTGGACCAGGAGGGGATCAAGGAGTTGCTTGAGCAAGCCAATGAGTCATTCCCGCGTCTCAAGCACCTGTGGCTGGATGCCGGCTACAGGGGCGAAGAGAGGGGCAAAGGTTGGGTAGAGAAGGTATTGGGATGGAGCGTGGATCTCGTCGAACATCCGCGTAAACCTGCACCCGAGGAGGTTCTGAAGCGGTGGGCTGCCGAGTGGGCCAAGGAAGGCGAAACGGTCGACTGGCAGAAGCTGTTGCCGCCCAAAGGTTTCCATGTCCTGCCCCGCCGCTGGGTAGTGGAGCGGACGTTTTCTTGGATAGACCACAACCGACGGATGAGCAAGGATTACGAGCGGCTGAACGAGACCAGCGAGGCGTTCATCTACGCGGCGATGAGCCGCCTGATGGTGAGACGGTTGGCTCGCTCATGAGGCTTTTCGGACAGTCTCTCTACGAGGTTGGGTGAATAGGGGACCCCGGGGGTCGGGTCTTCGGTCGGAGCACCTCACTCGTCGCCCTGTCCGACCACCCCCAGGAACGCCTCCACGGTGCGCGGGCAGAACTGCGAGCCCGCGTTCCGTCGGAGCTCGCCCAGCGCCGCCTCGCTCCTCATCGCCTTGCGGTAGGGGCGGTCGCTTGTCATCGCGTGGAAGGCGTCGCACACCAAGACGATCCGGCTCGCGATGGGGATGTCTTCGCCCGAGAGCCCATCCGGGTAGCCCTTGCCGTCCCACCTCTCGTGCTCGGCCCTGATCGCCGGCGCCAGGTGCGAGAGCCCCTCTGTCGAGGCGACGATCTCCTCGCCTATCACCGGGTGCACCCTCATGACCTCCCACTCCGCCTCGTTGAGCGGCCCCGGCTTGTTGAGGATCGCGTCGCCCACGCCGATCTTGCCTATGTCGTGCAGCAACGCCACCTGCTCGACCTCTGCCACCCGCTCCTCCGAGAGCCCCATGCGCCGCGCCACGGCCGCCGCCTGCCCGACCACGGCCCGGGAGTGGTCGCCGGTGTAGCCGTCGCGGGCGACCAGGGCGGCCAGGAGCGCCCCCACGCCCGTCGCCCTCACCTCCAGGCGCCTCCTCTCGGCCTCCAGCTCCTCGCGCTCTATCTGGTCGGCCACCAGGCGGGCCAGCACCTCTATGAACCTGGCGTCGCGCTCCCGCAGGCGCGGCTCCGGGGCGTGGCTCAGGCAGCACAGGGTGCCGTAGACACGCCCGTTGGAGAACCGCAGCGGCACGCCGACGTAGGAGCCGATGCCCGCCTCGCGGGTGACCTCGAGGCCGCTTACACGCCCGTCGCTCCCGGCGTCGGGGACCACGCTCGGCAGGTTGCCGTCCACGACCCGCTTGCAGAAGGTGCCCTCCAGGGGCACACCGCCGCCCTCTTGCCAGCCAAAGGACTCGGCGTCGCCTTCGAGGGCGCGGAACTCCATCCGGTCCTCGGCGAACCGCGAGACGAAGGCCACGTCCATGTCTAGGGCCTCCCTGGCCAACGTCAGCGTGTGCTCGACGGCGCTAGGCGTGCGACCGGATGCGAGCTCGGCCAGCCCCTCCAGCCTGCCCGCCTCGGTCGCCCGGTCGGTCCGGTCGTGTGCGGGGGAGGGCGGTGCCCCGTTGCTAATGGCTCGCATAGGCTCCTCCTTCGGTGACCCGGCCACCTCTGTCGGGCAGAGGTCCGTGGGCTTTGCGCCCCCGCCTCGCGGCGGGTTTGCCTTTCTCGTGGACGACCCGAGCGTACCCCGCGCCGCACACCCCGGACCGTGGATACGATCACGCCCACGGTCCTGTCGGCCAAAATATTGCCCCAAAGGTGTAGGACACGCGGAGCAAACTTCCGAGAACCCCCTCAGAGCGAAGTTCGGAGAATGCTCCTTCCACGCACTCGCGTGAATAAGGGCATGAAGAAGGGCCGGAGCAGCTACGGCCCGGCCCCTCACCAGTTGCTACTTCGGATTAGTCAGGGCCGCGGGGTCGCGTTCGCGCTCGGGGCGCACAAG
>CADCUW010000565.1 GCA_902805985.1 uncultured Rubrobacteraceae bacterium | reverse complement strand
CGTCAGGCCTGGTCTGCTTTATGGCCGCCGCAACGCCGCTTATGAGACCGCCACCGCTCACCGGGACCAGGACCGTCTCCACGTCGGGCAGCTCTTCTAAGATCTCCGCCCCCACGGTCCCCTGGCCCGCGATGAGTACCTCGTCGTCGTAGGGGGGAACGGGCACGTAGCCGTGCTCTTCCGCGAGTTCTTCGGCCTTCCGCGCCCGCTCCCCGCTATCAGGCCCGACGAGGACGAGCTCGGGACCGAGCGCCGCCGTGGCGTCGAGCTTCCCCTTCGCGGCCTCGCGCGGCATCACTATCGTGGCCTTCACGCCGAGGGCGCGGGCCGCGTAGGCGACCGCTCTCGCGTGGTTGCCGCTGGAGTGGGCGACCACGCCCCTGGCCCGCTCTTCATCATTGAGGGAGGAGATCTTGTTGTACGCGCCCCGCAGCTTGAAGGCGCCCGTCGGCTGGAGGCTCTCGGGCTTGAAGAGGAGTGAGCGCGTTCCGTCGCCGCCAGGGCAGGGGATCAGGGGCGTCCTCATTGCCACACCTCGCAGCCGCCTTCTCGCCTCCGCCACGTCTTCGGGCCGGATCATGGCCACCTTCCCGTCTCGCCGATCAGGCGGAGATTATATGCCAGAGCCCACAACTCGTTACAGGAGCGAAACAGGTTCTCAAACGCGCTGCAAACCCTCCTCCCTATAATGCTCCGGGCTTATGGTCGAATCCTCGAAAACGTGGACGATGATACGGGCCGCGACCGGTCGCGGGTGAGGCGCGCGGGCGCCCTCCTGTTGCTCGTGCTTGCGACCGCGCTCGGGGGCGGGTGCTTCGGGACGGGGCCCCTGGAGGGGGCCATGGACACGAGCGTGGACACGAGCGTGAACGCGAGATCCCGTCCGGAGGCCGCGACGGTCGCTACGCCGGCGGCGGAGGACCGGCCTGAATCGACCGTCGGGGTTGCCTCATCAGACGTCGCGGAGGACGGCGCTGGCGGGGCCGGACCGTTCGGCAAGGAACCGCGGGCGGAGGATGGGTCAGGCTATGAGGCGGACACCCTGCTCGCCGTCCGGCACGGCCCACACGAGGGCTTCGAGCGGGTCGTGCTCGACCTCGGCGCCGGGGAGGAGCCGGCCGAGGAGGTGCCGCGCTGGACGCTTGATGCCCCGGAGGGCGACGTCCTCCTGCGCGTCAACCTGCCCTCCGCCAACGCCACGGCCGTCTCGGACGGCGGTTTAAGAGACGGGCTTCTAAACAGCTTCCACGTCGTGCGCGCCCCCGAGGGTGGTCTGTTCGTGGAAGTCCTCGCCCGAAAAGGCTTCCGCTACCGGGTGCTGGAGCTGGCCGAACCGGCCCGGCTCGTGGTGGACTTCAGGCCGGCCGGCGCCCGTACCAAAGAGCCACCCCCGGCCGAGGGCGGGCAGACCGTGCTCGTGGAGCCCCGCGCGGGGGCCGGCATCTCCGACCCGCTCACCGTAAGCGGCTACTCCCGCAACTTCGAGGCCGCCAACACCATCGTCCTCAATGATGAGAGGGGAAAGACCCTCGTCCGCGAGACCGTCATCGCCAACGACTGGAGCTCGACCTGGGGCTACTTCGAGGCCACCCTGGACCTGCCCTCGCTGCCAGAGAAAGGCACCCTGAGCGTAGGGACCAGGAGCGTCCGCGACGGCTCCTTCGAGGGCGTCGAGATCCCGGTCCGCGGAGGTTAGCCTACCGGCAGGCTCACCCGAGGGACTCGACGAAGTGTTGCGGGTCCAGCGGCTCCCCGGTGGCGCGCAGGACGGTGTCGCGCCAGTTCTCGCGGGCGCCGGGGCCGAAGAAGGACTCTAGGAGGTAGCGGCCGGCGACCTCGTTCTCGTAGAAGGGGCCCTGGGTAATGTTCTCTTCCAGGTAGTTCCTGAGCTGGGCGGCGATGAGGTTGCCGAGCACGTAGTTGTGGTAGTAGACGGGGGCGGTCGCAATGTGGATCTTGGCCGCCCAGTCCGGCTCGTCGCGCCCTGGCGGACGGGATACCCCCTGCAGCTTCTCGACGAGGTCCCACCAGACTTCGTTCAGGTCATCCCGGTCGGGGTCGGCGTAGAGCTCCTTCTCGAACCGGAACACCACGAGCGCCCACCGCGTGAACACGAGCAGGTCTTCTCGTCGCCGCGCGACGAGCTTCTCCGGGAGATCCTCCGCCGGCACGCCGGCCACGGTGTTGAGCCAGCCGGGATCTTCTGCCAGCGAGCCCATCATGAGGGCTATGGCCTCGGTCGTGGCGACGTGGGAGACGCCGCGCAAGAGGTACGGCAGCTTCGGGTTTATGTGCCTGTCGTAGACGGCGTGGCCGAACTCGTGGAGCATCGTGTTCATCCAGTAGGCGTCCGGCCGGCCGGCCCGCAGGTTGGCCAGCACCCGCACGTCGTAGGGGTAGTCCCTCCCCACGGAGAGACAGAAGGCGTGCTGGTTCTTGCCGGGCCGCGCGTACAGGTCGCTCTTGGCCACGACGCCCCGCACGTCGAGTCCTAGAGCGTCGTAGGTCTTGCGCGTCAGGACTTCCAGGTCCTTGCCCTCGAAGAAGCGGTCCGTGTTTAGGGTCCCGTCCTCGGGGGGCTCCTGGAAAAAGGGATCTGAGAGGAGCCACGGCCCCACGGTCTCGACCCCGAATTTCTTCTTGAGATCCCGGTCCAGGCGTTCTTTCAGTTCCCGAAACGGGGCCTCTGTGGCGGCCTCGAGGTCGGACATGAGATCTTCGAGCTCCGATACCGGCATCTCCTGCAAATCTAGGGAGCGGTGGTAGTGGTCGGGGTAGCCGGCCTCCCTGGCGAGCCGGTTCCTGAGGCGGGCGAGCTCCCGGACGGTCCCCTCGACCTCGCGGCCGACGGTCTTGGAGGCCTCCCACGCCTCGCGCCTCACCGCTTCCTCAGAAGAGGTGCGCAGGATGTCCCGCACCTCGTTCTCCCCGACCGTCCTGCCGCCCATCGTGCCGCGGTGGTTGCCGTAGACCGCGTTCGCCTCGGCCTCGAGCTCTTCGATCCTCTCCATGACCCCGGCGTCGCCCCGACGGGCCGCGAACGTCCTGTAGAGGACGTCGACCTGCCGCCGCAGTAGCTCGTCGTCCATCGAATCCCGACCCTCATACCAGGCTGAGACTATCTCCTGCTCCCCTTCGTCGGCGAAGAGCCGGTTGTACTCCGTGCCGGTGCTGACGAGCTCCTTCTGCGCCTCCTCGGAGCCCGTGACGGCCAGGTTCCACCACGCTTCCGCCACCCTCTCCTCGACGGGTGATGTGCGCTCCTCGAAACCGGAGATAAAAGACCGTATGTCGGTGGGGGGGGTCAGCGCGCGGCGTTGTCGCGGCGGTTGCCGAGCCAGATCACGACGAGCAGCGTCACCACGCCGATGGTCGTGAATTGCAGCAGGTTCTCCGGCCTACCCTGACCGCCGACGACGAGCGCCGCGACGAAGACCAGGGCGAGCCCGGCCCACCCCGCGGACCTGAAGGCCAGGTAGCCGGCGACGAGCCCGGCCAGCGTGTACAGGACGAACATGAACGGGGCGAGGACCGTGAGGAACTCGAAGATCCCGGGGTTCTCCCCCTGGGCCCACAGCCCGATCTGACCGGCGAGGATGAACGCCAGAAACGCCCCCACGAAGCTGACCGCACCCGACTTCAGCGTTACGGGCTCGGGGTCGAGCCGGTGCGGCTCGTACCAGCGCGCCTCGCTCACCTCGTAGCGGCCCCTGGTCCGCCTCCCCGAGTCCCGGCCGAAGTCCCGGCCGGCCGGCTCCTCTTTCCTGCCGAACCGGCCCTTGAGGCGCTCGCCCAGCGAGGGGCCGCCCGATTCGCGGGCGCGGCGGCGGGAGGAGAGCTCGTCCTCGGCCTGGCCGAAGTCGAACTGGAGGCCGGCGAGCTGGTCGGCCGCATGGGCGAGGTCGAGGGCCTCGTCGTGCTCGCGGCGACGATCCGGGTCCGAGAGGACGGCGTTCGCCTCCTGGATGCGGGAGAACTTCTCCGCGCTGCCGCCGGGGTGATCCGGATGAAGGCTCTTGGCGAGGTTGCGGTAGGCGTTCCGGATCTCGGCCTGCGAGGCCCCGCGCCGGACGCCGAGCACTTCATAATAGTTGGTAGTGTTCGCCATCGCTTCCCTATTCTAAC
Source organism: uncultured Rubrobacteraceae bacterium (assembly GCA_902805985.1). Lineage (GTDB taxonomy): Bacteria > Actinomycetota > Rubrobacteria > Rubrobacterales > Rubrobacteraceae > Rubrobacter_D. The sequence continues at coordinate 6,364 of CADCUW010000565.1, read as the reverse complement.
CCAAGCCCGCATCCCCGGCCGCCCCCGCCAGCGCGGCCCGGATCTCCCCCAGGCACCACCCGTCCGCCTCCGTGCCGGCCGCCTCCCGGAGCGCCTCTTCACTGCCCCCGATCTCACCGAGCGCCCACGCCGCGTGACCCCGAACCAGGCTCGATGGGTCGTCACCCAGACAGTCCTCGAGCACCGGGACCGCCTTCTCCAGCTTCAGGTTACCGGCCGCCACGCAGCAGTTGCGCAGCAGACCGGTCCGTCCCGGCCGTGTGAGCGGCGTCCCGGCGAAGCGCGCCTCGAACTCCTCTTCGGTCCGTATCCTCAGTACTTCCTCGATCCCGAGGTACGGGCCGGCGCCGCTCTGGGCCGAGAACTCCGGCCAGCGGCTCTCCGTGGCCTTCGTCTTGTTGTACGGGCAGACCTCCTGGCAGACGTCGCAGCCGAAGGCCCAGTCACCCACCGATCTGCGCAGCTCGCGGGGGATCTCACCGCCGTTCTCTATCGTGAGGTACGAGATGCAGAGCCTCGCGTCCACCACGCCGGGGGCTTTTATGGCGCCGGTCGGGCATCGGTCCATGCAGCGGGTGCAGCGCCCGCACGTCCCCGTGCCGGGTTCGTCGGGCTCTAGCTCCAGGTCAACGATCAGGTCGGCAAGGAAGAAGTAAGACCCGATGTCCCCGTCTATGAGGCACGAGTTGCGCCCGAAGAACCCGAGGCCGGCCTTCTGGGCCGCCGACCGCTCCAGGAGCGGCACCGCGTCTGTGAACCCGCGGGCTTTGATCTTCGTCCCCAGAGCCTCCTCCAACTCCTCCCTCAGCCGGAACAGCCGCTCCTTTATGACCTCGTGGTAGTCCCGCCCCCAGGCGTACCGCGCCACCCGCCCGCCACCCCCGGCGTTCTCTGGATGCTCGCCAGGGTAGTAAGAGACCCCGAGCGAGACCACGCTCTTGGCGCTCTTCTGAAGCTTCTTCGGGTTCGCCAGCAACTCCACGGGCCTGTGCATGAAACCCATGTCGGCCGCCATCCCCGCCTCCTGCCACGCCCGGAGCCGCTCGCCGCCCTCCCGCAGGGGCTCCGCCCGCGTCACCCCGACCAGGTCGAAACCCGCCGCCCGCGCCCGCTCTTCGAGGAGACGTCTCGCTTCGACGGGGTTTGATGTTAGATCCACGCGCATCGCCCTTCCGATTCTATCGCGGCTCGCGACCGGGGCTCCCGGACGATAGACTGGCAACATCAGGAGGAGAGAGGTGAGATGCTTGGGTGACTGGGTGAAGATAGGTTCCGCCCCCAACGAGACGATGGCGTTGCTCATGGAGGGGGTGTTGAAGGGGGCCGGCGTGCCGGCCCTTGTCCGCAGGGCGTCGGGATTCGACGTCCCGGATTTCTTAGCCGCCGGTCCCAGGGACGTGCTCGTCCCCGAGACGGACGTCGATTACGCCCGGCAACTCCTAGAGGACACCACGGGCCTCGGCTCGTGGGCGCCGTGAGCGCCGGACCGGCTCCCCGAACGTGTATATTTGATCCGTTGCAAGCCTGACACCATCCGAGGAGGGTTCACCGTGGCGATATCCACCATCAACCCGGCGACGGGCGAAGAGATCAAGACCTTCGAAGCTCTGGGCGATGCGGAGATAGACCGGAAACTGCAAGTAGCGGCGGAGACCTTCCGCGAGTACCGGAAGACCTCGTTTGAGGAGCGGTCCGGGTGGCTGCTGCGGGCGGCGGAGATCCTGGAAGAAGAGGCCGAGCCCCTCGGGCGCATCATGACGCTCGAGATGGGCAAGACGCTCGCCTCGGCCATCGGCGAGGCTAACAAGTGCGCCCGCGGCTGCCGCTACTACGCGGAGAACGCCGAGGCAATGCTGGCCGATGAGAGGATAGAGATGGAGGGTGCGCGCACGTTCGTCCGCTACCAGCCCATCGGACCGGTGCTGGCGATCATGCCGTGGAACTTCCCCTTCTGGCAGGTCTTCCGGTTCGCAGCACCCGCGCTCATGGCCGGGAACGTAGGGCTGCTCAAGCACGCCTCCAATGTACCGCAGTGCGCGCTCGCCATAGAGGACATCATCCACCGGGCCGGGTTCTCCGAGGGGGCTTTCCAGACGCTCCTGATCTCCTCAAGCCAGGTTCAGGCCGTCATCGACGACCCGCGCGTGCGGGCGGCGACGCTCACCGGCAGCGAGCCGGCGGGCCGGCAGGTCGCGAGCGAGGCCGGCGGCAACATAAAGAAGACCGTGCTCGAGCTGGGCGGCAGCGACCCGTTCATCGTGATGCCGAGCGCTGACCTCGACAAGGCGATAAGCACCGCCGTCACCTCGCGCACCCTCAACAACGGCCAGTCCTGCATCAACGCGAAGCGCATCATCGTCCACGAGGAGGTCGCAGACGAGTTCGAGCGCCGCTACGTCGATGGCATGGCCGCTCTCAACGTCGGCGACCCGATGGACGAGAACACGGACATGGGCCCACTCGCGACACCCCAGATCCTCGAAGACGTCTCGGGTCAGGTGGAGAAGAGCGTGGAGGCGGGGGCGAAGGTCCTCACCGGCGGCGAGCGGCCGGAAGGGCCGGGCAACTTCTATCCTCCGACCGTGCTGACGGACATACCCGAGGATTCGCCAGCCTACCGGGAGGAGATCTTCGGCCCCGTCGCCTCGCTCTTCCGGGTGCGCGGTATAGACGAGGCCATTGCCCTCGCCAACGACTCGGACTTCGGCCTGAGCTCCTCGGCCTGGACCAGCGACCCCGACGAGCAGGAGCGTTTCGTCAACGAGATAGAGGCCGGCATGACCTACATCAACCGCATGACCGAGTCGACGCCGGAGATCCCGTTCGGCGGCGCCAAGAACTCGGGCTACGGGCGCGAGCTCTCCCACTTCGGCATCCACGAGTTCATGAATCCGAAGACGGTCTGGGTGGATGCGAGCGACGAGATCGCGGGCACGACGGCGGCAGAGTAAGCGGCGCTCGGTGAAACCTCTTGCTGACTTTCGGGCAAACGGGCGGTAGATTCTCGGCAGAATGAGAGAGATCCACAACAGCAGGACAGGTAGGCTGGGGCGGCTTTGATAATACTGCGTTTACTTGGCATCGGGCTCGCCTACGGGTTCGGCTTCATGTTCGTGAAGTCGCTCTTCCCCGAGCCTTTCGTGCTCCTGATCATGCAGGGCGGACAGAGCAGTGAGGGCGACCTGACCACCCTCGCCCTGGTCTACATGGGTGTAGGCCTCATCTCCGGCTTTATTGCAGCCCCGATCTTCGGCGGCGCGCTGCTCCTCCGCCGCGGCTCGGGCGAGGACAGTGGCTCCGGCTCGCGCCTGGTCCTCAGCCTCGCCCTTGCCCTGCTCACGGGCACCATCTCCGGGGTCCTCACCCTGCTCGTCTACGCCTACGGCATCCTCCCGCCCGGCGGCGTCCTCGACCCCTTAAAGCTCGTCCGTAACTCCATACACTCGGCCCCCGGCGTCGGCCTGCTCATAGCCTGGTCCATCGCCCGCGACCTGCTCCCCGCGGGCCTCGCCGGCCTCTTCCTCTCGCCCCTCCTGGGCGGCGCCCTCCAGCGCCTCTACGAGGCCGGGGAGCCGCGGCAGAAAACCTACGACCAGTTTGACTACTAGGTAGCACGCCGCCGTGCGGGCGGCCTGTCGGCACGTTCCGGCTTCGCCTCCGCTTGTCGGTACGGCGCTCCGCGCCTTATCAGCACGTCCCCTCCGGGGACTTTCAGCACACAGCCTGACGGCTGCTTTCGGCTTTTCGGTGGGAGGCGTTGCTCCGGGTGTAACGCAGAGCTTTTCCAAGATCATGCCGCCCGTAATGAACTTTTGCGCGACTGGGATGGCCTCTGGATGCTTCTGGCTGAAAGCGGAGCCCGAAGGGCGAAGCGTGCTGAAATCTAGATGATGCTTACTAGCGCGGAGATCTTGCAGTCTGCCAGGGTGTAATCCTCGGCCCTGCGGAACGCGCGGACCATGTACTCCAGGCAATTGCTGCGACAGTCTACCTTGCCGCATGGGATCTCGACGGTTCCAAGGTCTTCGACGATGCGGACTACGGGGTCGAGGTTGTCGCCGGGGGTCGCGTCCGTACGCCGCACGTACTCGCCCTCCTCGAAGTGATCCCGCCCGTAGCGAAACACCGTCATGCATGAATTGTACACTGGTTTTTGACCTGAATCACAGCGGGACGAGGGGCCGTGGGGGTGTTTATCTCCGCGGATATGGAGGGCGTGACGCAGCCGCGGCACTCTAATGGCATCCTCAACGCTTGCGTTTGTGCTGGAAATAGCACGATTCACAAACGACGGACCAGTATGGTTTGGGGCTGTAGCGGCTCGTCGTCTTGAAGTTCTTCTGTAGATTGGAGCGACTCAGTAGCCCTGCGGGAGACGGGTTGATCGCTCCCGGTCGGGGTCGGCGTGGGGGTGGGGGTGGGGGGTGTTAGGGGAGGCTGTCTGCCGCAAGAAGTATCGTGGGCTACATACAAAGGTGTAGAGGTGTGTTATACATCACTTCTGGGTGAGAGGGTAAGGTAAGGCGCTTGGGGTCGGGGGTACGGGTCCGACCTCTTGGCCTTGTAAAACACGGTAGCGGGCCCCATCGAAGGGTACGAGATGCGTCGGGGCACGATGGTGCGCTTCGACCTCCGGACCGCGCTTGGCTGTGAGAATGAGTAATTTTACTAACATTTAACACAACATATCGTGTTTGGCACTACGAGGTACACAAAAAGGTGTAGTATCTATTGCATCCTCGGGCACGAGGATAGGAGCGAAGGTTGGGGTGGGGGAGAGGTTCCGGCCTCGGCCGGAAAATTACGGGGTGAACCTCTTGCAATCTCACGAACCGCATCCTGGGATGACGGTGCGGGTGAAGCAGGGGCACTGGAAGTCCAAGTTCAGCGGGATGCTCGGTACGGTGGAGCACAGGTGGGGCCATTCCGACCACCCGGCGTTGGACGTGCGCCTTGAGAACGGACGGCTGGAGTTGTTCTGGTTCCATGAGCTGGACAAGGCGTAGGCCGAAGCGCACTGCCTAGACCGCGAGGGCTGCAACCCTACCGTTGTTGGCTTGCCTCCTCGTGGGCTTCGATCAGCGTGCGGTTGAACCTCAACCGCTCCACGGTCTCGTCCCGGTGGCGCAGCTTCCGCCGCCAACAGAGATTATTTGCTTGATTGTTCGGCTCGTCCAGCCACTTGTCCATCTCGAATACCGTGCCGAGCATAGTGTCCTCTTGTGCCTCCAACCTCATGAGCTTGGCGTGGCCCACGCACAACAGGCTACCGTCCGACTGCAGGACTTCGCCCATCCTCTGGCATTCTCCTTCGGAAAAGGGGGTCTTGCCATACTCGCAGCGGGGCTGTGGTTGTGCCGTGTGGATATTTGTCGCCTCTATAACCAAGAAGGCACGCTCCTTCCGTTCCGGTAGGTGTACCTCGCTGGTTAACGGAACGGGCGTGAGAAGACCCGAAGCGATGGGGGAAGCGTGCGGCTGCTTCGGCCCCAGTAAGGTGAACAGTTAGCCTGCTCGACACCATAGTATCATGCGCCACTCCTTTTGGCGCAGAGGGCGTGGGTGGTAGTTGCATGGGCGATACGGGGTAACGATCGGGAAACGCACACGCCTGCCGGGTCGATGAAGGTTCGTTGAGCGGCGTAAAGGCTGCTCAACGAGGGGTCGCACCTGGCACTCACGCTGGTAACGTCGTGGTTGAGAGGCCGATGCCTTTCTCTGGGGTGAGAGGGAGAGGAGGAATCGGGCGCCAGGTCTTACATTCGCGGTGCACATAGGCGCTATCGTCAACCCCGTGGAACCAGAATGGGCCGAAGTGTGCATGACCTTCGTGCCGGTGCGTGCGACCATGACCGTCCGTTGCCAAACGTGTTGGAGGTTCGCGGTGCTACGGTTCTTGTCCTTCCTCGTTTCGCCCATACGAACATCGCAACGCGATTGGCGGGAGCGCAAACGGAAACTGGATGCGGCGTTCGCGAAGGGACGCAAGATCCGTCGGGACAGGACCGGAACCTAGCTCATTCTCGCGGCCCTCACAGGTTGGCTGTGTGATCAAACCTGTCGCCGGCCGTATCATCAAACAGCCTAGCAACTTGCCCGGAGTTCGAAGTCTGTATTTGCGTTGGGGTGACTCTGGGGCGCTCGGCATCACGCGCTACGTTGGTGCTTTCTCGCCTACAGCTTTCGTGGGTCGTGGCTAGACTCGGAAACCGTCACCGTCGCGGCGCTCAACCGATGTTCCGGGTACTCCGACGGGTTGAGTTTGTCCGCGCCCTGCTTGAGTCCCTGCACTTGTTCGTCAAGAACCTTTTACAGCTTCGCCTTCAAGTCTTTGCGTTTACTGGCGTACAGGTGCTTCTGCTTC
>CADCUW010000564.1 GCA_902805985.1 uncultured Rubrobacteraceae bacterium | reverse complement strand
TTTTGGTGGTCTTAGCGGTGGTGTTCCTTGTGTTCACCGCGAAGTACATCAGGACGCGTGCGAGGGGGCGAGGACCCTTGGAAATGTTCTCGCAACCCCGCCACACGTTCGCTCAGTACGATGACGACGATGACGAAGGTGAGGGGATCGACACCGAAGAAGGCGGCACCAAAAGCGGCCGCGAGGATCGGCAGGAGCCAGGTTAGTCTACGTGCCCCGCACTCGGGTGGATAGGGTCGGCCCATACGCTACGCGGGCGTGCTAATCGTCTCGGTTATCCCGTCGGCTAGGACCCGAGGAGAACGGCAAGTACATGTTGTAGGTATTGGCCAGGATCTTCGGTATACGGGGGTCGGCCAACGCGACGAGGACCACGGCAACACACGCTCCCACGATCGGACCCAACGGAAGGCCAAGTACCAGGGAACCCAATAGCGCTCCTACCAAAGGAAGTTGAGTGGTTTAGTAGCTAGGGGGCTAGTCGTCGCGCTTGTACGGGGAAGTCTCCCCCCTGCTGGTCGGGTAAGAGTGGACGACGGCATCGGGATCGTACAGGGTGCCGAGGGACGCGAAAGCGAGCGCTCCTAGTATCGCGAGTATGACCACGCCTTGACCCAACACGAGCCAACCGGCCAGGGCACCCAAGACTGCCCCTACGGCCGCTCCCACCAAGAGCTTCAAAAGGTATCGCTTGATGGTTCGCATCGTTCTCCTCTCGCGGCGGCCCCCCGGGCGAGGCCGAAAAGAAACCATGTGCATTAGTAATACGTGCTACATATTGTAGCATCCGGGGAACTTCGGAGAACACCTCTTCCACGCACTCGGGTGAATAAGGTTCTGCTTGCGGTTCTTCGAGCGTCTTTGTGGGCATAAAGGCGCCACAAGCGCAGCGCAGTGGCAGGCCGTAGAGAGGAACGTGCCCAGCTTTCATAACAGAAACGCGAGGTGGCAAGCGTGGATATGTTGCTGAACCCCGAAATCTGGGTGGCCTTCTTGACGTTGCTTGCCCTGGAGATCGTCCTCGGCATAGACAACATAGTGTTCATCTCGATCCTCGTGGACAAGCTGCCGCAGGAGAGGCAGGCGCTCGCCCGACGGCTGGGGCTGGGCTTGGCGCTGGTCATGCGGATCATCCTGCTGCTCTCTTTGAGTTGGGTCATCGGGCTCACCGCGCCGCTGTTCACCGTCCTCGCTCAGGAAATATCCGGGCGCGATGTGATCCTGATCCTCGGCGGGCTCTTCTTGCTGGGCAAGGCCACCTACGAGATCCACGAGAACCTCGAGGGCGAGGAGGGGCACGCAAGCGCCAGGGTGAAGGCGAATTTCGCCAGCGTGCTGGTCCAGATCATCCTCATCGACATGGTCTTCTCGCTGGACTCGGTGATCACCGCCGTCGGCATGGTGGATCAGGTCTCGGTGATGATCGCCGCCGTCACGGTCGCCATAGTGGTGATGCTGTTCTCCGCCGAGGCCGTCGCCGGTGTCGTCAACCGCCACCCCACCCTGAAGATGCTCGCCCTGAGCTTCCTGCTCCTGATCGGGTTGACCCTGCTCCTGGAAGGCTTCGACCAGCACGTCCCGAAGGGCTACATCTACTTCGCCATGGGCTTCTCCGTCCTCGTCGAGCTGCTGAACATCCGTGTCCGGCGCCGCCGAGAGGCCCGCTCGCGCCCCGTCGAGCTGCACCGGCGCTACGCGAGGTCGGAGGAGGAACCCGACTCTCCGCAACCCTGAGCCTCGGGCTCGGGCGCTACGCGTCGCGCTCGCGCCCGTGGATCGCGAGCGCGACGAGTGCGGCTATGAGGGCGCCTACGGAGTTGGCGATCAGGTCGGTGATCGCGTCCGAGAGGCCGAAGACAACGGTGATGCCGAAGACCTGGCCGGTCGTCCACTCGGCGATCTCCCACAGCGAACCGATCGTCACCCCGAACGTGAAGACCGCCGTCCCCATCGCGAGCGCCCGCCCGCCGGGCACGGCGCCCCGGTAGAACAGGTAGAAGAAAGCGAGCGTCAGGGCGAAGATCGTCAGGGTGTGGGCCGCCTCGTCGTAGAGCACCGGCCCGTCGAAGAGGTCGAAGACGAAGCCGAACGCGTTCAGCAGCGCCGAGAGCGCCACGAGGGCGTCGAACGCGTTGGGCAGCTTCTCCTCTCGCAGGAGGTAGGCGAAGGACAGGGCGATGAAGAACGCCATGGAGAGCGCGCCGACCGGGTCCAGGGTGAGGAGTTCCCACACGAGAGCTAGGGCCAGCACGGCGCGGACCGCCCACGCGGCCTTTTCGTACGACAATGAGCGCATCACCGCCGGCTCCTTGCACGATCCGACCCGATCGAGGTCTCGCTCACCTCGGGCGCCCGGCGCCGGATCTGCCGCGTGACTGCTCTGGCAGTCCCTGGGCCCGGCCGGCGTCGAGCTCGTCGGCGCGGCGCACCTCGGTTGTTGATTGGCGCCTCGCTGTTCCGGGCGCCGTCAAGAGGACGTTCGGCAGGAAGCGCCAGCGGAGACCGGCGGGCAGTAATACCCCTAGCGGGGAGACTAGAATCGAGCGTACCGGCCTGGTCGGGTTCACGAACCCCTCCTCGCGTCGTCGTTATCGTGGCGGTGCCGCGATCTTGGTTACCTCATCCGCTGCGTTCTCAACCCCGCTCGCGCCGGACCGCCGGAAAGGGGGACGACGATGCGGCCCGTCCGCATCCTCGCTTCCCGGCCTTGCGGGCCCCGTGCTCCTCCTTGAGGTCGTAGATCGCGCGGAGGGTCTCCTCGGCGATCCTGCGGTAGGCCTTCCCGTCCCGGCGGCGCCGGTCGTCGGGCCCGTCGAACCGCAGCGGGGCCCCGACGTACACCCGGAGCCGCTCCCCGCGGAGGCGGGCGGCGGGGCCCGGCACCCTGTCCACGTAGACCGGCAGCACGGGGGCCCCGCTGCGAGCCGCGAGCATCCCCACGCCGCTCCTCG
>CADCUW010000563.1 GCA_902805985.1 uncultured Rubrobacteraceae bacterium | reverse complement strand
GCGGTCGACCACCTGCGTCGGGGCGGTGTCGAAGACTAGACCGACCCTTTTCCAAGACTCGCGCAACCCCGACAGCGCGAGCGTGGCGCCCGCCCCGCCGAGCATTCCTGCCAATATCCTGTCCCTCGCGTCCACGCGTGGCCTCCTTGCGTACATATCCAACGACGCCCCCATCGTACTCGTCGTGGCATACTCCCGCCCGGGAAGACACGGTCCTCCGCGGGACGTCCTAGCGCCCGACGGCCGCGTGCAGGAGGTCCAGGAAACGCTCGCGGGAGGCCTCCACGACGACCTCGACGTTGGGTTCGCGGCCGGCAACGTTCAGGTGGTCCACGACGGTCTGGCCGCGGCTCCACGCACCTCCCGTCTCGACGGCTACGAAGAGGCGCCGCATCTCGGTGGCGACTGAGGGGTCGAGGGCGATGGCCATCGCTATGGGGTCAGGCAGGTCGAAGCCGGCGAGACGCGTGTTCTCCCTGGCCCACTCGTCGAGGACCCTCTGGATGTCCACGCAGAACTCCGCCAGGGGCGTGCCGATGCCCCGCAGCCGCGCCGAGTCATCCGGGCCGAAGACCGCGTACCGGCGGGAGATGTCCCAGCCGACCATCATAAGCGGCATCCCCGACTCGAAGACGACCTTCGCCGCCTCCGGGTCCGCCCAGATGTTGTACTCGGCGACCGGGGTCACGTTGCCGGGACCCTGGCCCGTCCCGCCCATCATCACGCAGCCATTGACCTTGACCGAGATCGACGGGTCTCTCAGGAGCGCCAGGGCCACGTTCGTCAGCGGGCCTAGAGTGACCAGGGTCAACTCCCCCGGGCTCGCGCTGATCTTCTCGACCAGCACGTCGACCGCGTGTCCCGGCGCGGGCTCGCGGCCCGAGAGCGGCAGCCCTATGTCCCCCATGCCGTCGAGCCCGTGGACCTCCTCGGCACCGACAACGGGAGAGAGCAGCGGCGCCCCCACGCCGCGGAAGACCGGGACGGTGGAACCGCAGAGCTCTACAGTGTAGAGGGCGTTCTGCGCGCCCTGCTCCAGCGGCACGTTGCCGGCGACGATCGTGACGGCCTCGACCGTCACGTCGGGGTGTTTGAGGGCCATTACGAGGGCGACCGCGTCGTCGGAGCCCGTGTCGGTGTCTATGAGGAAGCGGCGCAAGGGTTGGGGCTACTCTTTGCGGTACGGCTTGCCGACGGCGGCCGGGGCGATGGCGCGCCCGCCGAAGCCGGCGAGGACGACGATGGTCAGGACGTAGGGGATCATCTGTATGAACTCGTTCGGTATCGCCTCTGGCGGGACCCTGATGGTAAGCGCCTGGGCCAGCCCGAAGAGCAGCGCCGCCCCGAAGGCGCCTACCGGGTGCCAACGGCCGAAGATCATGGCCGCCAGCGCTATAAAGCCGCGCCCGCCGGTCATGTTCTCGGTAAACGAAGAGAGCAGGCTCATCGAGAGGTAGATACCGCCCAGAGCCGCGAGCATCCCGGAGAGCGCGACCCCGTAGTAGCGCATCCGGGCGACGCTGACGCCGGCCGTGTCCACCGCCTCGGGCACCTCGCCCGTGGCCCGCAGCCGCAGGCCGAAAGGAGTTTTGAAGAGGACAAAGAAGGTTATTGGGACCGCCGCATACATCAGGTAGACGAGCAGGCTCTGGTCAAAGAGGGCCGAGCCTATCATGGGTATCCGGGAGAGCAGGGGGATGGCTATGGGGTCGAACTTCTCCACGTCGGGGGAGGTGCCGCCCTGCCCGAAGACTATGACCATCAGGAAGGCCGTGCCGCCGAGGGCGAGCAGGTTGATGGCCGTGCCGGAGATGATCTGGTCCGCCTCGAACGTCACGCACATCACCGCGTGGATGAGCGCGAAGAGGAGCCCGGCCCCCACCGCGAAGAGCAGCCCGACCCACGCGCTCCCGCTCAGGAAAGCCCCGACGACCCCGGCGAAGGCGCCTATCAGCATCAGCCCTTCGAGCCCTATGTTCACCACCCCGCTCCGCTCGCTGAACATCCCGCCCAGAGCCGCGAAGACGAGTGGTGTCGCGAACCTGATGGTGGCGGCGAGGACCGTGCCGATGGTTACGAGGACTTCGTCCACTACGACCCGAGCCCCCTCTCAAGACGCGTCCCCGCGGCCAGCTCCCGGACGCGCTTGCCGAGTACGAGCTCGACGAGCTTCGTCGCCGTGACGAAGAGCAGGATCACCGCGAGCAGCACGACCGTCAGGTCCAGCGGCACCTGCGTGTCGAACTGCATCTGCTGCGCGCCCGAAGCTAGCGCCCCGAAGACGAACGCCCCGAGCACCACCCCGACAGGATGATTCCGCCCCAAGAGCGCGACCCCGATGCCGTTGAAGCCCACGTTGCGCACGAAGGGCAGGTCCATGTTGCCGTAGACGCCCATCACCTCGATGCCGCCGCCGAGGCCGGCGAAGACGCCGCCGATGGCCAGCGCGAGAACCGTGTTCCGGCCGATGCCGATGCCGGCGTAGTTGGCCGCCCCGGGGGAGAAACCGACCGCCCGGAGCTCGAAGCCCGTCTTCGTGCGCCACAGGAGCAGGTACGCGGCGACCGCCGCCAAGAGGGCCAGGAAGATACCGTAGTTCGCAAGTCCCAGGCCCGCGCCGAAAATCGGGATGGTGGCCGACTCTGGTATCGGCTCGGTGCCGGGGAGGATGCCCTCCCGGTCGAGCGGCACCCTCGTGATGTATGAGGTGAGGAAGATCGCGATAAAGTTGAGCATGATCGTGGTGATAACCTCGTGCGCCCCGAAGTACGCCTTGAGGGCGCCCGGGATGGCGCCCCACAGAAAGCCAGCGACGCCGCAGGCGATCAGGACTATAGGGATGGCCCCGAGCCCGAGGAAACCGAGCGCCACGCCGAGCCAGGCCGCCGCCATCGCACCCATGAAGAACTGCCCCTCGCCCCCGATGTTGAAGAGCCCGGCCCGGAACGCGACCGCCACAGCGAGGCCCGTGAAGATAAGCGGCGTCGTGTTGACGAGCGTCCGGCCGATGGCCGCGAGCGAGGCCGTATCCTGCGCCGAGGGCGCCACGTCCGTGAGCCTGAGCTCGTAGAGCAGGATGCGCCCGAGTGAGGCTGGCGACCCGAACGCCCCCTCGAAGAGCGCCGCGTAGGCGGCGATGGGGTTGTACCCCGTCGCCAGCATGATCACGGCGCCGATGGCGAACGAGAGAACGATGGCGACGAGCGGGAAAAGCAGCGCGCCCCCGATGGTGCCGAGCAGACGGCGCATCAGGCCGTCTCCCGCCCCTCTTCTGTGCCCCGGCCCGCCATGAGGAGGCCGAGCCTCTCGCCCGTGGCGTCGGCCGCGTCCAGCTCGCCGACGATCCTGCCGCCGTACATGACGACGATGCGGTCCGAGAGGGAGCGGACCTCCTCCAGCTCCAGGGAGATGAGGAGTATCGCCTTGCCCTTCTCGCGCTCCTCGATCAGGCGCCGGTGGATAAATTCGATGGCCCCGACGTCGACCCCGCGCGTCGGCTGGGCCGCGATGATGACGCCCGGGTCCCCGGAGAGCTCGCGCGCGAGCACCGCCTTCTGCTGGTTGCCACCCGAGAGGGAGCCTGCCCTGGCGTCAGGGTCGGGTGGGCGGACGTCGTAGGCCCGCAGGTTCTCGGCGGCCTGGCGGCGCATGACCTTCGGGAAGATCCAGCCGAACCGGGAGAACGGCGCCTCGTTGTAGGTCTTGAGCGCGTTGTTCTCGTAGAGCTTGAAATCCTGGACCAGTCCCTTCGCTCCCCGGTCCTCGGGCACGTAGGCGAGGCCCCGCTCCTGCCGATTGTTGGACCCGAGGCGCGTCACGTCCTGCCCATCGAGCGAGACCCGTCCCGACTCGATCTTGCGGGTGCCGGCGAGCGCCTCGGCGAGTTCGGTCTGGCCGTTGCCGTCCACGCCGGCGACCCCCAAGATCTCGCCCGCCCTCACCTCCAGACTCACCCCGTCTACGGCCACCGCCCCCGTCGAGGCGTTGACGATGAGGTCTTCGGCCGCCAGGCGCGTCTCCCCGACCTCGGCACCGCCCTTCTCGACGCGCAAGAGCACCTCACGACCGACCATGAGACGGGCGAGCTGGGCCTCCGTGGTCCCCTCCGTCTGGACCGTGTCCACGACCTTGCCATCCCGGATTATGGTGATCTCGTCCGAGACGCCTAAGAGCTCGCCGAGCTTGTGGGTTATGAGGACGATGGAGAGGCCGTCGGCGACGAGTTCTTTGAGGGTGGAGAAGAGGTCTTCGGTCTCCTGGGGAGTGAGGACCGCCGTCGGCTCGTCGAGGACGAGGATGCGGGCGTCGCGGTAGAGGGCCTTGAGGATCTCGACCCGCTGGCGCACCCCTACCGAGAGGTCGGCCACCTTCGCCCGCGGGTCCACCTTGAGGCCGTAGCGCTCGGCGAGTTCCCCGGTCTCCCTGACGGCGCGGGCCATGTCTAGCGAGCCCCCCTTGCGCGGCTCGGCACCGAGCACGATGTTCTCCGCCACGGTCAGGGGGGGTATAAGGGTGAAGTGCTGGTGGACCATACCGATGCCGCGGGAGACGGCGTCCTTTGGGTCGCGGACCTGGACGGGCTCGCCGTCGACGACCACGGTACCGGAGTCCGGTTTGTAGAGGCCGTAGAGGATCTTCATGAGGGTCGACTTGCCGGCGCCGTTCTCGCCGAGGAGGCCCAGGATCTCGCCCCGCCCGAGCCTCAGCGAGATGTTGTCGTTCGCCTTTACGGGGCCGAACGTCTTGGTGATGTCCCGCATCTCAAGGACGGCCGGGGCCCCGGCGGCCCCGGCTTTTTCGTCCTGCCTCTCCCCTTCTGACATGCTGTCCTTAGTTGACGGAGTCCGGTACCTTGACCTCGCCGCTTATGATGTCCTGGCGGGCCTGGTCGACGGCGTCTTTGACCTCCTGGGGAACGTCGCCGTCAAAGCGGCCGTAGGGGGCCAGGGAGATGCCCTTCTCCTTCAGGCCGCGGTCGACCGTCTCGCCCACCGGCTGGTCCTGCTCGGCGGCCTGCTCGATCGTCTCGCGGACGGCCACGTCCACGCGCTTGATGACGCTCGTGAGTATCGGGGCGTCCTTGAAGCGATTGGCCTGGTCGGTGTCCACGCCGATGGCGAAGATGTCCTGCTCGGTGGCCGCCTCGAAGAGGCCGCGGCCCGTGTTGCCCGAGGCGTGGTAGATCACGTCGGCGCCCTGCTCGATCTGCTGCTGGCTGATCTCCTTGCCCCTAGCCGGGTCGTTGAAGGCCTCGGGACCGGCGCCCGCGTACTGGGAGATGATCTCGCAGTCCGGGCAGACGGACTCGACCCCGGCCTCGTAGCCGGCCTGGAACTTCTGGATCAGCGGCCCTTCGAGGCCGCCCAGAAACCCGACGACGTTCTCATCAGAAGACGTATAGTCCGTGTCTTCCTGGGTCATCAGGCCTGCGACCACGCCGGCGAGATAGGAACCCTCCTGCTCCCGGAAGACGAGGTTGATGACGTTGTCGGAGTCCTCCACCACGGAGTCCACGATGGCGTACTGGGTGTCGGGGTACTGCGGCGAGATCTCGGCGAGGTCTTCGGTCATGAGGAAGCCGACGGCGAAGATCGGGTTGTTGCCGTTGTCGGAGAGCTGGGTGAGGTTGTTGGGGTAGTCGGTCGGCGCCGAAGACTCGAGGTACCGGCCCTTGACCCCGAGGCTCTCCTCCGCGGCCTGCATCCCCTCGTAGGCGGAGTCGTTGAAGCCCTGGTCCCCGAGGCCGCCGACGTCGAGCACGAGCGCGGGCTGCACGTCCGAACCGCCGCCCCCACCCTGGCCGCCCCCACCGCCACCCTGGTCTCCTCCACCGCCGCCACCGCTGCTGCGACAGCCGGCGATCACCATCACCAACGCCAGGACCAGCGAAACCAAAACCATGCTCTTACGCAAGGGACCTCCTCTTTCTCGGCGAACCGCTCCCCGCGCGTAACCCGCCGGGCACCCGGTCTTACGTGACAGATCGTTGGCAGGCATCATATAGAGTCGAGCCCACCAGCGCAAAGGAGACGAAAACCCGTTGCCCCCCCGAGAAGACTCTCTGGACCGGGAGCTGGCCTGGCTCCATGACTTTACGCCCGCCACCCGGGCGTCCGCCGAAGCCCTTCCCTCCCTCCAGGGCGAGCGCCTGCTCGTCGTCTGCCACCTGGACCTGAAGATGGTCCCCTACTTCGAGGCCCTCCTCACAGCCGGCGCCGAGGTACGGGCCTGCGCCGCCAACCCCGCCACTACCAGAGACGAGGTGGCCGAACACCTGGGATCTTTGGGCGTGGATGTCCCGGCCCGCAAGGACGACCCGGCGGGCAGGCACGCCGCCCACCTCCGGGCCGCCGTCGCGGCCGGTCCCACCCTGCTCTCGGAGATGGGCGCCAACGCCTCGGTCTCGACGGGCGGGCGGCTCGAGACCGTTCGCGGCGGCCTCGAAGCCACCGGCACGGGCATCTCCCGGCTAGGATCCCTCGACCTCGCCTACCCCGTCTTCGACTGGGACTCGGTCCCCATAAAGCAGGGCCTCCACAACCGCCACCTCGTCGGCCTCATGGCGGCGAACACCTTCCTCAACGTCACTGGCCTCTCCCTCTACGGTAGGACGGTCCTCGTCGTCGGCTACGGTCCCGTCGGCCGCGGCCTCGCCGACGCTGCCCGGTCTTTCGGCGCCGCCGTCGAGGTCTGCGACCCCGACCCCGCCGCCCGCCTCGCCGCCGCGCACCTGGGCTTCCCGACCCCGACCCTTGAAGCAGGCCTCCCCCGCGCCGACGCGCTCTTCACCGCCACCGGCCGCGACGGGGCCGTCTCCGCCGAAGCCCTGGCATCTTGCAAGAACGGCGTCTTCCTCGCCAACCTCGGTCACACGGCCGGCGAGTTGCCCGTCGAAGAACTCCGCCGGCGCGTCGTGGACATGCCGCGCCCGCACATCGAGCGGTGCGAGGTGGACGGCAAGACGCTGTACCTGCTCGCGGGCGGCGCGATGTTCAACCTGGCCGCCGGGCCGGGGGATCCCTACGACACCTTCGACCTCGTCACCGCGCTCATGATCGAAGCCACAGGCTTCCTCGCCACGGAGGGCACCGGGTACCCACCGGGCATCCACCCGTTGCCGAAGAGAGTCTGGGACCACGCAGCCCGGCGCTACGTTCGGGAAGGGTAATGGCGCCCGCCACTCACGGGATCGGGACGTCCGAGACCGTGAACGGGAGCTTCGGATCCGCCGTATTGAGCTGTGAGTTGACGACCAGCAGGCGATCCTCGTAGCGGGCGGCCGTCGTCGGCAGGCGGAACGAGGGGTCGGAGAAGGCGTCGCCTACCGTGCCACTCGTGAAGTCCTCCGAGAGACGGACGGGCACGACATCCCCCGGCGCCTCCCTGACGGCGTACAAGGTGCGGCCTTCGAGCAGGAGACCGTCACCGGTCCTGAGCAACTCTCCGCCGAGGTCTACCTGGGTTATCCTCCCCGTCCGCGCGTCGATGCGGTAGAGGCGGCCGGTGTTGAACTGGACCGTGATCAGGAAACGTCCGTCCTCTGTCGCGTCGATCCCGTTGAGGTTGAATCCTCCCCGGTACCGGATGGGTGTCCCCCCGAACTCCAGCCACGGCTCCATCTCCCCGATGCCCCCCTGCGCCAGCGGGACCCGGAAGAGCGTCGGCCGGAATGAGTCGGTAAAGTACGCGGCGTCCTCCGTCACCACCACGTCGTTGATGAGGGTGGAGGAGGCCGGTGGCGTGTCGAGGACCTCGATCAGATCGCCGGAGCCCGCATCGTAGACGAAGGCGCGACCCGAGTCCCTGCCGGAGATCCAGAGCCGGCCCTCTCCGTCCACCTTCATGCCGGTTACGCCCCGGCGACCGTCGGCGCCACCCTCCAGGAACACCTCCGTCTTGCCCGATCCATCGCGAACGTTGCCCCGGTAGACGGCGCCGTCGCGGGTGCTCCCGATAAAGAAGCCGCCCGTGGACGGATCGTAAGCAACCCCCTCGGGATAGACCGCCTCTCCCGGCAACGCGAAGCTCTCGGTCTCTGTTCCCTGCTCTCCCGCAGGCCCGGTTGTAGAGGGCCTGGCAGGGGTGTCGTTACTCGCGTTTTCTTCCGAAGAGTCCTGCGGGGCGCCGCAAGCCTCGAGAACGGCGAGAGAGAGTAGCAACAAGACCGCCAGCATCCTCTTTTTCATGAACCCGAACCTCCCTTAAGAATTCTGTTTGCCTTGACAGGTATTTGGTGTGTGTTGAGGCTCTCGGAGACGTGATGCTGATCCTGCACGATCGGTCTCACGGGCGCGGCAGCCGCGACGCCGTACAGGGTGGCCGTCCCGTCGCACCGAACCGGCGGTTGACGACGAGCAGCCGGTCGTCTCCGTCTGAGAGGACTCGTTCTCTTCGGTCATGCTCGCACTCCTTGAATCCCGGCCTTCGAGAAGGGCGGTGCCCCTGCAAGCGCCGCCCGGCAGGTACTCGGGGGCTAGACTCTGCCTGCTCCCAGGCTTTCCGGGCCGAACCGGCAGCCCCCGTCGCCGCCCGAACGGTCTCCTTCATGCTGGATGTCTTGCGTTTGGCCGAAGTTCGGGGAGACCGCGTCTTGGGCGATGGCCGCGGCGCCGAAGACCGAGAAACCCGCCGCGAGGACTGCTCCCGCTATCCACCTCTTCATGACCGTACCTCCTCTCGTCATCGGGAAACTACTGTCCCGCGTCGGGCGAGAACTCGATGTCCGTGGGGCCGTAGCCCGTCTCCTGAACGATGATCTCGCCGTCTTTGGCCCATATGACGTGCGGCGTGTTCGGCGGAGTGTGGATCACGGATCCCGCCGGGTACGGCTGGAGCCTGGCCCCATCGAAGCCCTCCCCGGTTCCGAAGTACATGGTCCCCGAGAGCACGGTCGTGATGCGGGCGTCGGGGTGGGTGTGGGCGGGGAAACGCACCCCCTCCTCTATCTTCCCGAAGCTCGTGTACAGTTGCCGCCGCGTCGGGTCTCCCACCCCGGCTGCGTTCTGGACGCCGGTCACGTCCGGGTTGTCCTCCCACGCCAGGTCCGGCAGAACGAAAGCCTCGACGTTCCCAGCCGGAGGCGCCTTCCTCTCCTGCTTGTCACCAGAAGCCTGCGCGGCCCCCTGCGTCGCGGCGCCTTTCTGTACGAAGGTCGCAGCGCCCACGGTCGCAAGTACCGCCACGACGGCCACGATGATCCATCTGCTCAAGGTCTGCTCCTCTCTCGACGTTCTTCTACCGCCTCGCTGCCCGGTCACGTCCGTGCGATGGGCGACCTCCTCTGTTGTGGACCTCGGCTGTAGTCTCGCCCTCGGGCCTGTTGGTGGGATCAGGCGCGCATAAGAACCTTCACAGGAAAGGCGGAAGCCGGCGTCCGGAGGGGAGTGGAGGGTTATCATCCAGGGAGATGAAGCGCATCCTGATAGTCGAGGATGAGGAGATGCTCGCGGAGATGGTGGCCCGAGTCTTGCGCCAGGAGGGCTACGCCGTCGAGACGTCCCACGACGGCGGCTCGGGGTTCGCGCGCGCCACCGACGGCTCTTTCGATCTGCTCGTTCTCGACTGGATGCTCCCCGATCGCAGCGGTCTCCAGATCCTGCGCGGGCTCCGGGCCGGGGGAATAGGCACCCCGGTCCTGATGCTGACGGCGAGAGACCAGATAGAGGATAGGGTGGAGGGCCTTGACGCCGGCGCCGACGATTACCTGCCCAAACCCTTCGCCCTGCCGGAGCTCCTGGCGCGGGTCCGGGCGCTCACGCGGCGGCCATCCGGGGCGCCGGTGGAGGAGACCATCAGGGCCGGCGACCTCTCCCTGGACCCGGTCCGTCACGTCGTGCGCCGGGGGGACGAGAGGATTGAGCTGATCGCCAGGGAGTTCGCACTCCTGCACCTCCTCATGGGCCGCCCCGGACAGGTCTTCACCCGGTCCGTCCTGCTCGACACCGTCTGGGGGATGCCGGGCGAGGTTCAGACCAACGCGATCGAGATGTATGTCTCCTACCTGCGCAAGAAGCTCGACCGCAGGGGCGAGCCCTCGCACATACGTACCGTCCGGGGCGTCGGCTACGCCTTCCGGGCCGGATCGGAGTCCTGATGTTCGACGGTATCCGCCTGAGGCTCACGCTGGGCTACGTCGGGGTGCTGGCCTTGATCCTGATCCTCTTCGGCGGCGTACTGGTGTTTGGCTTCCGGAACGCCACCGTTCGCCAACACGACGACCTGCTGGTGAAGGAGGCCCGTGCCTGGGCCGCGACGGCCGCCAGGGACGGGCGGATAACCATGCCGACGGAGTCTGACGAGTACGCCTTGGTCCACCTCACGCCGGGGGACCGCGTACTGTTCCGGGACGCCACGGCCCGATCCCTCGGCCTCCCGGTCGAAGACGCCGCCCGCCGGACCGTCGGTGACGGCGAGGAGGTGACGGTTACCACCCGCGGCGGGGAGGGGTCGGCGCGGGTGGTTAGCGTGCCGGTCTTCGACGGCTCCGGCGAAGTCGTGGGCGTG
>CADCUW010000562.1 GCA_902805985.1 uncultured Rubrobacteraceae bacterium | reverse complement strand
TCACCGCCCTGTCCGCGCCGCCCTCGGCGTAGACCATCCGCTCCTTGTTGCCCTTGCCACTGACCCGGACCTCGAGGGTCTCGGGGTCGTAGTCTTCGAGGTCCAAAGAGACCGCCTCGCTCCTCCTGAGGCCGCACGCGTAGAGCAGGGCGAAGAGCGCCGCGTCCCTCGCGCCTCGCGCCTCTTTGTTGTCTTCGTAACATAAACGGAAGAGCGCGTAGAGCTCGCCGCGGTCGACGGCACGGCCGGGGGGGAGGCGGCTGCCGCGGGCGGGGGGGATGTCTGCGGCCCTCTGCAAATCGTCGGCGGTCATGTAACCGAGCCTGAAGCATGATTTCAGCACGCCGCGCACGGCGGAGAGCATGAGGTTTGCGGTGGCCGGGGCATAGGTTTCTGGGAGGGTGGAGCGGATCAGGGAGGTGTGCTCGTAGCGCAGTTCCCACCAGGCCAACTCCATGGCGGGGACGCGGCCGCCTGAGACCAGGCGGGCTATGGTCTCGAGGTTGGTGCGCATCGGGCGCCTGGAGCTCTCGGCGAGGCCGGCCAGGTACGCCGAGACCGGGTTGGCCCTTATGGGCGTCGAGTCCGCGACCAGGAGCGCGCCGTTCGGGACGATCTCCGCGGTCGGCGTGTCCCCGCCGAAGTCGGTCGACGTATCTATATAGGGTGCAGAGCCGTCCGCGGCCCCGAGCTCCCGCGTCCGCTCCTCGTCCACCCCGGTCCGTTCCACCCAGACTCCTCCTCGCCAGCTCCCGGGCGGCCCACACAACGCTCCGACCCGCCCGCCATTATAGCTTGCGAAAACCCACATTTACATAAGCTATTAATCGACCACTGGGACGAGCCCTCTGGGGGTTCTTCAAGGGGTGGACTGGAGTGCCAGGACGGTCCTCAGGCCGTCGTCGACGGCGAGCATGGTCCTGGCGCCCAGGGAGCCGACCCGGTCCCCGAGGAACCCCTTGTCCAGCGTGGCAAGCTGCGAGACGTTGACGACCGAGTCCCTTACCAGGCCGCTCTCCACGACCCCCACGAGGACATTGCCCGGAGCGTCCGCGAGCCTCAGGTTGCTCGTGAGGACCGCGACGAGCACGGTGCGGATGCGGCTGCGGTTGAACCCGTCGGAGGAGACCACGAGCACGGGCCTGCGGCCCCCGGGTTCGGAGCCCGCCGGTTCGCGCAGCGACGCCCACCGCACCTCCCCGCGCCTAGGCCCTCCTCCGGGGTCCTCGAGGGGATCCTGCCGGGCGCTCACCAATCGTCTTCCGCCGGCAGAGACTCGGCCTGCATCCGTCCGAGGACCGGGTCGAGGCGGCTCTCCTCCGCGCCTTGTCCGGCGTAGACGGCGTCGAGGCGCTCGGTGATGCCTTCCGCCTCGTGCTCGGCGAGGTACTCGCGAAGGGCGCTGGCGTACAGCTCGCTGCGGCTCATCCCCTGTCGCTTGGCGAAACCCTCAGCCGACTCGAAGAGCCCGTCCGGGATGGAGACCGCCGTCTTCACGCCCCCGAGTATAACCTTAGTTATACCGACGGGCAAGGGCGCCCTTTTCCCGTGTTACCGAAGTAGGGAGGTCTAAGAACAGGACTTATATGACGCCAGAAAAGCAAGGCTTGGGCGGGTGGTTGCCACGCGACCTGCACCCCTTGGAAGAACAAAAGGTACTGGCGCGGTGTGGGCGCGGTGGCCGCCCCATCCCACGCCGCGATCAACATAACGGGTCGATGAGTCTGCCGTCGTCCCGCCCGAGCCCCGAGTCCTTCGCGCGGATCGCGGCTTGCCCCTGTCGCCAGGCCATTCCCGAACCGCCGAGGCCTCACCGGAAGCCTAAACCAACGGCGTGCTTGAAGCGTGGGACTATCCGTGTGCCACTCCGTGCTCACCAAGTGGGCTCGGCGGCGAGGATGGCCTCGGCCCTTTCGGCGCCGACTGGCCGCGACAAACGCGGACCCAGGGCGTAGTCGCACTCCATCTCGCGGAGGGCCTGCATCTGTTCGTGGGTCTGCACTCCTTCGGCCAGCACTTCCATGCCAAACTCGTGCGCCACGGTTAAGATGGTCCGTGCGACCTCCGCGCGATCCTCGGTCTCTGCGCCCGTACTCCCTCCGTTTCCTACATCGCGCACGAAGGAAGGGTCGATCTTGAGGGTGTCTGCCGGTAGACGGTGCAGGAACTCCAAAGAAGAGCGCCCGGTCCCAAAGTCGTCCACGGCCAGCCGCACCCCTAAGGCTTTGAGGCGCCGTAGGACGGCGAGGGCCTTCTCGGGACTCTCGGTGATCGTCTCCTCGGAGAACCCGACCATCAAGGCGTGGGCGGGGAGTCCCGATTCCTTGAGGGTGCGGTCGATCTCGCCGGTGAGGTTCTCTCGGAATAGGGTGTCCGCCGAGAGGTCAACGCTAACCGTGGGAGGGAAGTGTTCGGGGAAGTTCGCCCTCCAAAGGGCGGTCCTGCGGCACGCCTCCGCGAGCAGGAGTCGGTCTGCGTCGTGGCCGAGGCCGTTCTTCTGCGCCAGGGGCACGAACTCCTCGGGGGGGAGCAGCCCCCGCTCGGGGTGCGCCCACCGCAAGGAAGCCTCGAAGCCCACTACCCCGCCGGTAGCGAGCCACACGATGGGCTGGTAGTGGACCACGAACTCGCCCCGCTCCAAGGCCCGCCTCAGGTCCGTCTCGAACCTGAGGCGGGAGATCGCCCGCGCCCGCATCGAGGGCTCGAAGACGGCGGGGCGGCCCCTGCCGGACTCCTTGGCCCTGAACATCGCCGTGTCGGCGTCCCTTAAAACTTCCTCCGGTGTCCCGTAGCCGGTGCAATCGGGGAGGATGCCGATCGAGGCCGTGGCGTAGAGCTCGTGGCCGTGGAGCTTCACGGGCCTTTTCAAGGCTTCCTGGATTCGAGCCGTCACGGCCTCGGGCACCCCGGGATCGGCCCCGCCGAGGACCACGACGAACTCGTCGCCGCCGAGGCGGGCGACCATGTCGCCATCGTGGGGG
>CADCUW010000561.1 GCA_902805985.1 uncultured Rubrobacteraceae bacterium | reverse complement strand
CCTTGCCCTTCATCTGCTGCGTCACGTCGTACCCGCTCAGCGCCTCCCGCGCCAGCAAACCCAAGATCGCGTACCCGAGCGTCGTAGCCATGCGTCCCCGCTTTTCTTTTATGTCACTCTTGACATACAGAATAACAGACCGTAGAGTACTATATGTCGTAATTGACATATAGGGGCGGCGACAGGGAGAGGTTGAGATGGGCGGCAGGCCGGCAATGTGGGACGGGGCGGGGTTCGATAGGAGGCGGCATCGTCCGGAGTTCTTCGGGATCGACGCGGAGAGGCTCGGGCCGGGGGCGAAGGTCGGGGTGGCGTTGTCGGTGCTGGGGCCGGTGGCTTTGTCGGGGGTCTTGCTGGTTGCGGTGGTCCCTGGTATGTGGTGGATCTTCACTACGTACTTCTGGATCGCTTTCCCCGCCCTCGGGCTGCTGGGTAGCGGCCTCGCGGAGATGAGAGGGGAGCGGCGGACCCGGCCAGCGGCCATCGACCTCGAGCGGGAGTTGCTCGTGGCGCTCATGTCCCGTGGCGAGATGACGGCGGCCGGGGCGGCGGCGGAGACCTCGCTCTCGGTGGACGAAGCCGACCGGAGGCTCAGGGAGCTTGCGGAGGCCGGGCACCTGGAGGTGAGGGTGCGGGGCGGCGGGCTCTTCTACGCGCTGTGGGAGCCCGGGGGCCGGGCCGAGGCGATCGGCGCGGTCCCGGACAGGCGTTAGGCATTCGGGGATGGCCTTGCGGATACACGCCATACAGACCGGCACCGTCGCGGTGAAGACCGCGCACAAGAAGCTGCGGGGGCCCGCGGCCACGCGATGGGCGAGCATCCTGCTAGATCCATCGTACACCGAGCCGCTGCCGATTCTGACCTGGGCCGTGGAGCATCCGGAGGGTGTGATCCTCATAGACACCGGCGAGTCCGCCGCCGCCACGCGACCGGAGCACTTCGCCTGCGACCCGGCCTACTCTTTCCTCATGCGCGCGGGGCTCTTGAAGTTGGCGGTGAGGCCCGAAGAGGAGGTAGGGCCGCAGCTCCGCGCCCGCGGCGTAGAGCCGGAGGACGTGCGCAGGGTCGTCCTGACCCACCTGCACCTGGATCACGCCGACGGCCTCGCGGCCTTCCCGAACGCGGAGTTAATAGTCTCACGTCGGGAGTTCGAGGGACAGCGTCGTCAGCCGCGCGGCGCGCTCGCGTGCCGCTGGCCCTCCTGGTTCGCCCCGCGCCTCATCGATTACAGGCCGGAGCCGCTCGGTCCTTTCGAGTTCAGCCTGCCCCTGACGGAGGGCGGTGACGTAAGCCTCGTGCCGACCCCGGGCCACAGCCACGGGCATCAGTCCGTGATCCTCAGGCACGGCGGGCTCTCGTACTTCTTCGCCGGTGACGCATCCTTCGACGAGCAGCAGATGCTCCGGGCCGAGGTCGCCGGTATCTGCCACGACGTCGGGGAAGCCCGGCGCAGCCTGAGGCTAATAAGGCGCTACGCCTCGGTCGAGCCGACGGTGTACCTGCCCTCGCACGACCCCGCCTCCGGGGCACGGCTCGCCCGCAACACGACGGTTACGGTGCCCCCTGGGGAGAAGCAGGTCTCCGGCCTCCAAACCGAAGGGGCGCGATGAGCGCCGGGACGGGCGGCGCCAAGGGTTCAGACTACCGGCGCCCCTTGCTCATCCTCGCATCCGCGGCGACGGTCTTGACCTTCCTGCACCACGCGGACCACGTCGTGCGGGGCAACCACTCCGGATGGCCGTTCGTGGCGGAGATCACACCCTTCACGTTCAGCCTGCTGGGATACGCCCTCATCCTGCCCGGCATCTACCTGACGGCCAGGGGGCGCTCCATACCTGGTTACCACCTGTTCGTCGCCGTCATCGGGCTGGCGCTCCTCGGTTTCGTCCACTTCGTACCGACGAGAGATCACGAGGCGCCTATCCGGGACATCTACATGGTCTACGAGAGCCCGCTCGCTGGGACGCTCGCGCTCGGGGTGCTGGCCGGACTCATAAGCAGCGTTGCAGCGCTCGGGATCGTCGCCCTCGGTACGATCCGCGCGAGATCTCGACGCACAGAGGGACGCTGAGTGTGTCGCCCGAACGCAAGACGCTGTCGGACGGGTGCAGGGTGACGGAAGAGAAGGCAAGATTAGAGGGCGAAGGACAGCGAGTATAGCTCTTGGATGGAGCAGCTTCGGGGCGCTGGCGGTCTGGTCGCTCACCGTGAAGCGAGGCAAAATAGGAAGCGTCTCCATCGACGAGCTGGAGGTGGGAAGCCCGCGGGTCCGGGAGTTGGTCGTCGAGCAAGAACACAAACTGGAGGTGTAGCGCGTGGCGCAGGTGGTCAACGGCAGGTTCACGGCCCGGATGGACGAGCCGTTCGTCGTGTTCATCATCGGGATGTGGCTTCCGCTTCACAAAGACCCTGCGGCCGCCGACCGCTGGGTGAACCGGGCGAGGCCCGCCGGAATGTCCCACAATGCCGCCACCGGCCGCTTCGGATAGGAGGTTACCGCTATGGTTCAGGTCATGCCGGGCAGGTTCACCGCCAGGACGGACGAGCCGTTCGTCGTCTTCATAATCGGTATGAGAATTAACCGCCCCTTGGCTGTGAGGAAGTGGCTCCCGACGGTGCGCGCGATGGGGCCGATGCTCCGGGAGCTCTACAAGCACCCGGAGAAGGGCTTCCTCGGCGGCGAGTTCTTCTTCTACGGCAGGGGGCCTGCCCTCGTCCAGTACTGGCGTTCCTTCGAGGACCTGGAGCGGTTCGCCCGCAACCCCGACGACCCGCACCTGCGCGCCTGGCAGCGCTTCAACCGGACCGTGGGCTCGGACGGCACCGTCGGCATCTTCCACGAGACTTTTATAGTGGAGCGGGGCAACTACGAGGCCGTCTACTCCAACATGCCGGTCTTCGGCCTCGCCAAGGCCACGGAGCACGTCAGGGCCGTCGGCGGCAGGGAGACCGCCCGTCGGCGCCTGATGCGCGGCGAGAACG
>CADCUW010000560.1 GCA_902805985.1 uncultured Rubrobacteraceae bacterium | reverse complement strand
ACAACAAGTTCTCGGCGCTCAACTCGGCCGTCTGGTCGGGTGGGTCGTTCGTGTACGTCCCGCCTGGGGTCCACATCGACATCCCGCTGCAGGCGTACTTCCGCATCAACGCGGAGAACATGGGCCAGTTCGAGCGGACGCTCATCATCGCCGACGAGGGCTCCTACGTCCACTACATCGAGGGCTGCACGGCGCCCACGTACACGACGAACTCGCTCCACTCCGCCGTCGTCGAGCTTATCGCCAAGCCGAACGCGCGCATCAGGTACTCGACCATCCAGAACTGGTCGCACAACACCTACAACCTAGTCACCAAGCGGGCGGTCGCCGAGGAGAACGCCACCGTCGAGTGGGTCGACGGCAACCTCGGCTCCAAGCTCACCATGAAGTACCCGGCCGTCTACCTGACCGGCGAGGGCGCGCGCGGTGAGATCTTGTCGGTCGCTTACGCCGGCGACGGCCAGCATCAGGACGCGGGCGGCAAGGTCGTCCACGCCGCACCGAACACCTCCTCGCTCATCACCTCCAAGTCCATCTCCAAGGGGACGGGCAGGAGCACGTACCGGGGGCTTTTGAAGGTGCACGAGGGGGCCGTCGGCTCCAAGAGCCGGGTCGAGTGCGACGCGCTCTTGCTGGACGAGAACGCCAGGACGGACACGTACCCGTACATCGAGATCGAGGAGAAGAAGGTCAACACAGAGCACGAGGCCACGGTCTCGAAGGTCGGGGAAGACCAGCTCTTCTACCTCATGAGCCGCGGGCTCTCCGAGGAGGCGGCGATGGCGATGGTGGTGAACGGCTTTATCGAGCCGATCGCCAAGGAGCTTCCGCTCGAGTACGCGATCGAGCTTAACCGCCTGATCCAGCTCGAGATGGAAGGGTCGGTCGGTTAGGCACCGACGCCCGTAGCAACACAACGTTCGGGGCGGACTCCTCTGCGGGTCCGCCCCGTTTTTCGGACACGGAAGAGGCAGGGTTCGTATGCAGCAGAAGGAAGCGCCGGAGATCTTAAAGAGCAAGGGCATCACCGAGGAGACGGTAAGGGCCCTCTCCTCATTTAAGGAGGAGCCGGAGTGGCTCGCGGAGAAGCGCCTCTCGGCGTGGCGGGCCTTCGAGGCGCTGCCGATGCCATCATTACGCGACGAGGCGTGGCGCTACACGGACATCTCCGACGTGCGCATCGAGGACTTCCTCCCCTACGCCCCGAGCCCGGACGCCGAGACCGAGGGCGACCTGCCGGAGGCCGTCCAGAAGCTCATAGAGGAGGGCGAGGAGAACTCGGCCCTGCTCGTCCAGCATAACTCGGAGACAGCGTACTCGCGCGTGGACGAGGAGGTTAGCGGCAAGGGCGTCGTCTTTACGGACCTGCACACGGCTTTGCGCGAGCATGAAGACATCGTCAGGGAGAAGCTCTTCGGGCTCGTGCCGGAGGATTACGACAAGTTCGCGGCGCTGTGCGCGGCGGGCTTCGCGGGCGGGTCGTTCCTCTACGTCCCAAGGGGCGTTGACGTGGAGGTGCCGATCCAGAGCTACCGTTGGCTCGACGTGGTCGGCTCGATCATGCCGCGCACCCTCGTCGTTGTCGAGGAGGGCGCTTCGGTAACGTACATAGACGAGTACGCGAGTGCCAGCGCCGAGGACCCGGCGTTCTCCAACGGGGCCGTCGAACTCTACGTTGGCGAGGGCGCGAACCTGCGCTACGTCTCCCTACAGAACTGGGAGCGCAACGTCCTTCACTTCAACACCATCCGCTCGGAGGCCGGCAAGGACTCGACGATCAACAGCCTCGTCGTGGCGCTCGGCTCGCAGCTCTCTCGCACTAACGTGGAGGCGGGCCTGACCGCGCCCGGGAGCGACTCGGAGATGCTCGGCCTGTACTTCGCCGACGAGAACCAGGTCCTTGACCACCACACCCTCCAGGACCACATCTCTCCCAACGCCCACTCGGACCTCCTGTACAAGGGCGCCTTGCGCGACGAGTCCATAGCCGTCTTTAGCGGTCTCATCCGGGTCGAGCCGGGGGCGCAAAAGACCGACGCCTACCAGACCAACAGGAACCTCATCCTCGGGACGGACGACGCGTTCGCCGTGTCGTTGCCGAACCTGGAGATCATGGCCGACGACGTGAAGTGCTCCCACGGCTCGACGACCGGGCAGGTGGACGACGTCGAGCTCTTCTACCTGATGAGCCGCGGCATCCCGCGCGCCGAGGCTGAGAAGCTCGTCGTCTTCGGGTTCTTCGGCGAGGTGACGAGCCGCATCCCCCTGAAGGGCCTCAAGGAGAAGTTGGATCGGGCGATAGAGGGCAAGATCGGACTCGGCTTCGAGGAGCGGGTCGCCTAAAGTGGCGGAGTTCCACAAGGTAGCCCCGAGCGACGAGGTCGCCCCCGGCACGGTCAGGCAGTACAGGGTCGAGGACCGTCCTGTTGCCCTGTGCAACGTCGACGGCGAGTTCCACGCCTTCGAGGACGTCTGCACCCACGCCTTCGCCTACCTGAGCGAGGGCGGTATGGAGGGGGGCAGGATCAAGTGCCCCCTCCACGGCGCCCTCTTCGACGTCAAGACCGGCCAGCCCAAGAGCCTCCCAGCCGTAAAACCCGTGCCCAAGCACGAGGTCAAGGTGGAGGACGGCAACGTCTACGTCGCCATGAACCCCAAGCGCGTCAAGGTGGGTGGCCGGAGACGCCCGTGAGGCGTCTCCTGGTTCTGGCTGCGGTCGTCATAGTCGCCGCCCTCTGCGTTTCCTGCGCGGAGCTGGAGGCGGTTCTCGACGAGTCGGAGAACGCGAACTCCGGCAAGGTTCCGGCCGATGCCCGCAGAGCCCTCAAGAGGCTTGAGGTCTCGCCGCCCGGCTCCATGGATGGATACGACCGCGAAGACTTCCCGCACTGGTCCGACGCGCAGGAGAACGGCTGGCGCGTCTCGGACAGCGCCTGCGACGTCAGGGAGGCCGCCCTGATCCGGGACGGCGAAGACGTCTCCGTCGGCG
>CADCUW010000559.1 GCA_902805985.1 uncultured Rubrobacteraceae bacterium | reverse complement strand
CAGCACACCGTGCAACTTGCGGACCGTGGCGCTGCTAAGGCCCCCATCGAGCTTCTCGTGGCAAAAGGCGCGCACGTGTACCGGCGTGAGGGCCTTGAGCTTGACGCGTCCCAGGGCCGGTACGATGTGCGGGTAGGTCATGTACTCGTAAGCCTCGTAGGTGCTCTGGCGCACCGTGCCTCGCACCGAGTCCTTTAACCAACGCTCGACATACTCGCCGACCGTTAGCCCCTCGTCTTCGAAGACGAGCCCGCCGTCCCGGTCCGCCATAGCCTTCGTGAGTTTGAGGCGCGCCTCCTCGCGGGTCTTGCCGCTGACGTAGCGGCGCTTCGGGCCCGAGGCCGTGTACACCGTGTAGGCTCCCCGGTAGCCGACCTTCCTGCCGTCGCGCTTGTGCGGGTAGATCGAGCCCTCGCCGTTGCCCCGCTGCGTCTTTTTCGCCATCTCTACCCCTTTTCCTGTTCCGTTTCGGTGAGCGTCCTGAGCTTGTTCAGGTTCGCTTCGAGCTTGGCGGCTTGCCCCTCCCGCCCTATTTTCCTGAGGTGCTCCGCCTCCGGGGGCCACGCTGCCAACGCGTCCTCGGGCCTCTCGTGGGTGCCGAGGTGGACGAGGACCTCCTGCCTGACCTTGCCGTCCTCCCTGTAGGAGCGGACGAGCTGGAAGTACGGCCCGCGCCCCCTGCTCTTCACCTTCCTGACGTAGATGCCGTCCTCCTTTGTAGTAACTGTTTACAGTTACTACAATATAACGTCCCCTCGGCGCTGGCGCAAGTGACGCGGGCGACCTGGCCCCACCGATGGGGGGATGGGGGCCTATCGCAATAAAGCACCGCGTGGTGGGAACGGAAGACTGCTAGGCGGGGCGGAGCGCGTGGCGGATCAGCGCAAGGCAGCCGAGAGACGCCGCCCCGGCTAGGAGGGCTAAGGGAGGACCGCCTGTATCGGCGAGCTGGTTCTCCTCGCAACTGCTGGACACATAGTCGCTCGGGTCGGCCATGTGTTTGTCCGTGCCTTTCCCGCAATAGAGCTTGTCTCGCCCTCCATACTTGTCTCGCTTTCGGTCTTTTGTAGAGTCTAGTGCGATGAGACGATCGTCGCCATCCCCGCCATAGAGAACATCCTCGCCGTTGCCCGCCCACAAATCGTCGGATTGGTCGCCCCCGTAGAGCACATCGTCGTTGTCCCATTCATCCATGCCTGCCTCTATGACCCCACTGAACAGGTGGTCATAGCCCGGCCCGCCGTAGACGACGTCGTTGCCGGGCCCTCCGTAGATCTCGTCCGTCCCGTCAAGGCCGCGTATCTCGTCATCGCCGTCCAAACCTTCGAGTCCGGCCCGGTCCGGTGGCGTGTCCGCTTTGTCGGTGCCAGAGAGCAGGCCGCCCTTGGGACAGCCGGGTACGTCGTTCGTGAGATAGAACCACGACTGGAACCTCAAGTTTCGCCGCGTCCCCTCGCAGCGCTCTTCTTCGGGGGCTGCTCCGCCGGAGTGCTCGTGATCCTTGGCGGCTTCGGTGTGTCCCTGCTTCTCCTCCTGCGAGGCTTCCGCCCGCGCCTTCGAACTGCCGCCCACCAGAAGCAGCACGGCGCACGCAATCAGGAAGGCCCCCACGATGGCCATTAGGCGTACTCGGCCAACCACGGTGCAACTCCTTCCTTACGTCTGGCCCGTTCGTACCATCCGCACGACTAGCGACAGCGACGCCGCCAGCGCCAGCCCCGCCAGCCCGGCCATCGCCCGCCCCGAAATGCCCCCCGAGGTGTCGGAGAGGACCTCGCCCCCCGTCGGCTTCCTGCCAACTCCCAGCACTTCGAGGTCCGCTTGCGCCTCGGTGAGCCGCTGGGTCCCGTTGCACAGATCGACCTCAAGGCCTCGCTTCCCGCTGTAGGCGTAGACCAGGTACTCTTCCCCTCCTTGAAGGGGTACCCGCAGCTAATGCCCATGAGCGCGGTGTGCACCTCCAAGGTCCTTTGCTCCGGCCCCTTCCACACCTCGAAGACCCGGAAGGTATCCGTTTCGATGATTGCGCTGCTCTTCCAGGGGGAAGGAGGATCGATCTTGACCACCTCCCCGGAGAACACGGCCTCCGAGTCGGCCAGTGCGCGTTCAGTGCCCTGACTACCAGGAGGCATCGTGCACTGACAGGCGAAGGCGCACTGGGGGAGCAGGAACACGACGCCAAGGACCGCGAGGACCACAGAAGCCAGGGCGGCGAGCGGGAGACGGATCATGGGCGCAAGCTCCTCGTGCGTACGGCGGTCGGCGGGGTGTCCGACCACAAGGGCATGATAGAGCCTTGTGCCAATCATTGCAGCAGTCTCCGCACCTTCCAGAGACATTCGAAAATAGCCCATATAGGGGATGCGTTCGTCCTTCTACGTCCCGATACTAGAGGAGCTATAGCGGGGCACGAGGCGGGGGCCAAACCTTTCTTCCTCCGCCCCGCTAAAGAAGGGTGATGGGGATGAGACGTACCGCTCTGCTGCTGGCTTCGACGGTCCTAGCTGTGCTGCTCGCATCTGGGGTGGCGTCCGCTCAGGCTTTGGGCGAGGTAGACCAAGAGAACGCCGCTACGGACGGGGCGGCGTGGGCACTGATAGACCGCGACCACGTGGCAAAGCAGTCGTTCGTAGTTGGCCGTGACGGGTTTCTCGATGGCGTCAATCTATTTGTGGACTACCAGCGGGTATCCAGTGACAGTCAGCCGAATGTCACTGGATATCTCAGGAAAAGCGTCGCGCTTCTCTGATAAGGAAGAGGTCCCTGGTTCGAGTCCAGGCAGACCCACATTTTAGCCGTCGGCTTCTGCGTCGCGTGCAACGGCTTCTCGCCCCGCTCGACCAGAGCCGGACGGAGGGGGTGGGATCGCGTATCCTTCCCGGCGTGACGGACATGCAAAAACCCGTACCGCCGGTAGATCTGGCCATGGCCGCGCCGCCGAACGAGGACCGGAAGTACTTCGAGTTTTGCGGGGATCACCCCTTCCTCCATACT
>CADCUW010000558.1 GCA_902805985.1 uncultured Rubrobacteraceae bacterium | reverse complement strand
TTCATCTCGTTCAGGATCTGGACGGTCAGCTTCGTGCCCGTAGCACCCATCGGGTGCCCGAGGGCGATGGCCCCGCCGTTGACGTTCATCTTGTCCATGTCGAGGCCGACCTCTCGGACCACGGCGAGCACCTGCGCGGCGAACGCCTCGTTGAACTCTATAAGGTCGATGTCCTCCAGCGAGAGCCCGGTCTGCTCCAGCACCTTAGGGATGGCGACGCTAGGCCCGATCCCCATGACCTCGGGCCTCACCCCCCCGACGGCGAACCCGAGGAACCGCGCCATCGGCTCGAGACCCCGCCGCTCGGCCTCCTCCCGCTCCATCACGACCACGGCCGCCGCCCCGTCGCTCCGCTGCGAGGCGTTCCCGGCCGTCACCGTGCCGCCCTGCTGGAAGGCGGGGCGCAGCTTCGCGAGCTGCTCGGCTGAGGTGTCCCGCGGACCCTCGTCCCGCCCGAAGGTCGTCTCGAAGTGCTGCGGGTTCCCGTCGTCGTCCACGAAGTCGTAGGCGACGTCCAGGGGGACGATCTGGCCGTCGAACCGGCCCGACTCGACCGCCTCCTTCGCCCGCGTGTGGCTGCGTAGCGCGAACTCGTCCTGGTCCTCGCGGCTGACGTCGAACTCCTTGGCGACCTGCTCGGCGGTGAAGCCCATCCCCATGTACACCGCCGGGTTCGTCTCCACGAGCCCCGGGTCCGGCGCGAAGTTCGGCATCTGGAGCGTGGAGGACATGTGCTCCGTGCCGCCCGCGACGATGGTCGTGGCGTGGCCGACCATGATTCTCTCGGCCGCCATCGCTATCGTCTGGAGCCCGGAAGAGCAGAACCGGTTCACGGTCTGGGCCGGCACCGTGTCGGGCATCCCGGCCCGCACGGAGGAGAGCCGGGCCATGTTGTACCCTTGCGTCCCCTCCGGCATCGCGCAACCCATGATCACGTCCTCGACGTCCGAAGGATCGAGCCCCTCCGCCCGGCCGACGGCCTCCCGAATAGCCGAGGCCCCGAGGTCCACCGGATGCACCCCGCGCAAAGTGCCTTTGGGCGCCCGCCCGACGGCCGTCCTCGCTCCGGACACGATTACCGCTTCGTTCATTGGTTCTCCCTTCGTGAAGGCTTTGAGGCTCTAGGCATTAGGTTCGAGGTTGGTGCCTGGGACTTTGCCCACGCTGTCTCGTCCATCTCTCCCACCCCAGAACCTCGAACCTCAAAACCTAATTCCTAACCGGCTTCCCGGTCTTCAGCATCCCCTCGATCCTCTCGCGGGTCTTCTCGTTTTTCAGCAGATCTAGGAACGCCTCTTTCTCCAGGCCGAGCAGGTACTCCTCGCTTACCCACTGGGGGAGCGTGAGGTTGCCGCCGGTCAGGATCTTCGCGGTATGTCCGGCCACGATACCGTCGTACTCGCTGGCGTAGTGGCCCCACTGGAGGGTTCTTATGCCCATGACGAGGGCGGAGCGGGCGGAGGCGCCGGAGGCGTAGACGTTGCCGTTACGCTCGGGCGGGGCGTAGCCGTCGGAGAGATCGAGGACCTCCCGCTTGGCGGCGGAGATGAGGTGGTCGGCGTTCATGACTATCCGGTCGTCCTCTTCGAGGAAGCCCAAGCCCCGGGCCTCGACGGCGCTCGCGGAGACCTTCGCCATCGCGATGGTCTCGAAGGCCTTGTTCAAGAAGGGGAGGGCCGGGGTATCGGGGGCGGCGGACATGGGACGGGAGACGAGACGGCGGGCCATCTCCTTGGTGCCGCCGCCGGCCGGTATCAGGCCGACGCCGGCCTCGACGAGGCCCATGTAGGTCTCGCCGGCGGCGACGACGCGGTCGGCGTGGAGGCAGATCTCGAGCCCCCCGCCGAGCGTCTGCCCCCGCGGCGCCGCGACGACGGGCTTCGGCGCGAATCGGAAGCCCATCAAGAGCTTCTGCAGCGCCTCTATGCCCTCGCCGACCTCATCGAGCTTCCCGTTCTGCACGGCTTGCGCGACCTCGGCGAGGTTCGCCCCGACGCAGAAGTTGCGGCCCTCGCTGCCGATCACGAGCCCGACCACGTCGTCGCGCTTCAGGGCTTCTAGCGCCCGGTTTCCCATCTCGGTTACGCCGGCGTCTATGGAGTTGCCCTTGGAGTGGAACTCCAGGCAGAGCACCCCCTCGCCGAGGTCGAGCAGGCTCGCGGAGTCGTTGCGCTCCAGCTCCCCGCCCTCCCCCCGCAACCGGTCGAGGGAGACGTACATCGGGTCCTCGCGGACAGGCTCGTACTGCGAGCTTACGGGGCTGAACTGGAGCTCGTGGCCGTCCTCCGTCTTGTAGAAGCTCTCGTTGCCCCCGTCTAGCATCTTCACGACCCAAGGGCCGACCTCGATGCCCAAAGACTCCATACCCTCAACGGTCTCGCGGACGCCGAGGAGGTCCCAGGTGCGGAAGGGGCCGGTCTGGTGGGCGAAGCCCCACTCCATCGCGTGGTCCGCGTCTTCCAGGGTGTCGGAGATCTCGGGCAGCCGCCGCGAGGCGTAGGCCATGTAAGGGTAGAGGGTGTCCCTGACGTACCTCGCGTGACGATCCTCCTCCGCCTGCTCGATGAGGAAGCGTAGCCGCGCCCCAAGGTCGCCCTGCTTGTTGGCTTCGGACACTATCGGCACGTCCGGGTCTTCGGCGGGGCGGTGCTCGAAGGTATCCAGGTCGAGCACGTCGAAGACGGTCTTGCCCTCGCGCTTGTCGCGCTTGTAGAAGCCGGCGCCGGTCTTGTTGCCGAGCAGGTCTCTCTCCTGCATCTCCTCCAGCTTCGGGTGGGGCTTCAACTCTTCGCGGGATTCGTCTTCGGGGACGGCCTCGTAGAGGTTCTCGGCGACGCCGACGGCGATGTCGAGGCCGACGGTGTCGTTCAGACGGAAGGTGGCGGTCTTCGGGTGCCCGATCAGGGGCCCCGTTATGGCATCCACCTCTTCTATCGAGTAGCCGTTCTCGAACGCGTAGGCGACGGCCTGCATGCCGGCGAAGGAGCCGAGACGGTTCCCGATAAAGTTCGG
>CADCUW010000557.1 GCA_902805985.1 uncultured Rubrobacteraceae bacterium | reverse complement strand
AGCCGGGATCGAGGCCGTGGCCGTCTGCCTGCTCTTCGCCTTCGCCCACCCGGAGCACGAGAAACGGGTCGGGCAGGCCCTGCGCGAGGCCCTGCCGGACGTTCACGTCTCGCTCTCGAGCGAGGTCTTGCCCGAGTTCCGGGAGTACGAGCGGTTCTCGACGACCGCGGCGGACGCCTACCTGGGGCCGAAGCTCGCGGCGTACCTGAAGAACCTGGCGGATAAAGCCGAGTCGGCCGGCGTTCCGGCGCCGCTTATCATGCAGTCCTCCGGCGGGGTCGTGCCGGTGGAGGACGCGGCGGCGGACGCGGCGGGGTGCGTGTTGTCGGGACCTGCGGGTGGCGTGGTCGGGGCGGCCCACGTCGGCTCCCTCGGCGGCTACGGGGACCTGCTCACCTTCGACATGGGCGGCACGAGCACGGACGTGGCGCCCATCATCGCGGGCGAGGCGCAGACGACGACGGAGACGGTGGTCGCGGGCGTGCCGATCAAGCTGCCCATGGTGGACGTCCACACGGTGAGCGCCGGCGGCGGCTCGGTGGCGTGGGCGGACGCGGGCGGGGCTCTACGCGTCGGACCCCACTCGGCCGGAGCCGAGCCGGGCCCGGCCGGCTACGGGAAGGGCGGCGAGGAGCCGACCGTCACCGACGCGAACCTCTCGCTGGGCTACCTCGCCGACGGTACGGAGCTCGGTGGCGAGGTCGTGCTTGACCGCGAACTCGCTGAGAAGGCGCTCTCCTCTCTGGGCGAGAGGCTCGGCCTGGACGCGGAGGAGGCGGCCCTCGGCATCGTACGGGTGGCGAACGCCGAGATGGTGCGGGCCCTGCGCGTCATAAGCGTCGAGCGGGGCCTCGACCCGAGGGAGTTCGCCCTGCTCGCCTTCGGCGGGGCCGGTGGGATGCACGCCTGCTCTTTAGCCGAGGAGCTCGGCATGGAGACGGTCCTCATACCCCGCGCCGGCGGCGTCTTGAGCGCCCTCGGCCTCGCCATAAGCGACCTGCGCCGCGACTACGTCCGCCCCTACCTCGTCAGGCTGGACGAGGTGGACGCGGAAGTGTTCGAAGAGCGGTACGGGGAGATGGAGGCCGCGGCAGCAAACGACCTCGAAGACCCGAATAACCACCGCAGGGCGGACCTGCGCTACGGGGGCCAGTCCTTCGAGCTGACCGTGGACGCGAACACCCCGGAGGAGCTGCAAGAGAGGTTCCACGCCGCGCACGAGGGGCGCTACGGCTACAGGATGGAGGACGAACCCGTCGAGCTTGTGAACCTGCGCCTCGTCGCGACCTTCCCCGTCGGGAAGCCCGCGCTCGACGAGCCGGGGCAACCGGGGCCGTCCGGCGGGACGCAAGCCGGGCCGCGGGAGGCCAACTTCGATGGGCAGTGGCGGGAGGTACCCGTCTTCGATCGGGAGAAGATGGGAGAGGGGTCGGAGGTGGAGGGACCGGCCATCGTCGAGTTCAAGGAGTCCACGTGCGTCGTGCGGCCCGGATGGAGGGGTGCGGTGGACGGGGTCGGCAACCTCGTACTGGAGAGGGAAGATGGGTAGAGAGAAGTTGGACCCCGTGACCCTGTCTGTTCTGGCGAGCGCGCTCTCTGGGATTGCGGAGGAGATGGGTGCCGTCCTGATCCGGGGCGCCTACTCCTCGAATATAAAGGAGCGCCGCGACTGCTCGACGGCCCTCTTCGACGCGAACGGCAAAATGGTAGCCCAGGCCGAGCACATCCCCGTCCACCTCGGGGCCATGCCTGAGGCCGTAAGGGCCGTCATGGACCGCGACCCCGAGCCCGGCGACGTCTTCGCCATCAACGATCCGTACTCCGGCGGCACCCATTTGCCGGACATAACCCTCGTCTCGCCCGTCGCCCCGGGCGAAGCCAGCGACATCGTCGGCTACGCGGTGACGCGGGCGCACCACTCGGACGTGGGCGGGATGCGGCCGGGCTCGATGCCTTCTGACTCGCGCGAGATCTTCCAGGAGGGCATCATCATTCCCCCGGTCCGCCTCGTCGAGGGCGGCGAGTACGTCCCTGACGTACTCGACCTCCTCCTCGCCAACGTCCGTACCCCGGGCCTCAGGCGCGGCGACCTCCGGGCCCAGATCGCCGCGAACAACATAGCCGAAGCGCGGATAGAGGAACTCATCGAACGCCGGGGCAAAGAGACGGTCCTCGCCGCCTTCTCAGAGGTCGTCCTCTACGCCGAGCGTCGCGCCCGCGAGGCCATCCGCGAGCTCCCGGACGGCGAGCACTCGGCGGAAGACTTCATGGAGGGCGACGGCTCCACGGACGAAGACATTCTCATAAAGGCCTCCGTAAAGATCAAAGACGACGAGATGACCGTGGACTTCTCGGGCACCTCCCCCGCCGTGCGCGGCAACATCAACTGCCCCCTCCCCGTCACCCGCTCGGCGTGCTTCTTCGCCCTGCGCGTCCTGCTGCCAAAGGACGTCCCGGCCAACGCCGGCACCTACGCCCCCCTCGGAATACGGGCCCCGGAGGGCAGCCTCGTCAACGCGAGCTACCCGGCGGCGGTCGTCGCCGGCAACGTCGAGACCTCCAACCGCATAGCCGATACCGTGCTCGCCGCCCTCGCCGGTTTCGCCCCGCGGGAGATACCGGCCCAGGGCCAGGGCACGATGAACAACACGATCATCGGCGGCGCGGGTGAGGGGAGCAACTGGACCTACTACGAGACGATAGGCGGCGGCCAGGGCGCCTCCTCCCGCGGCCCCGGCCCCTCCGGCGTCCACGTCGGCATGTCAAACACCCTCAACACCCCCGTCGAGGCCTTCGAGCTCGAGTACCCCATGCGCGTGACGCGCTACGAGCTCCTCTACGACTCCGGCGGCGCGGGCGAACACCGCGGCGGCGATGGCGTCGTCCGCGCAATTCAGGTCCTCGAACCCTCAAGCCTCTCCCTCCTCACCGACCGCCGCCGCCACGCCCCCCGCGGCGTCGAAGGCGGGGAACCTGGCAGGGTCGGACGCAATCTCCTCAACGGCGAAGAGCTCCCGCCAAAGACCAGCCGCGAGCTGGAAGAGGGGGACGTCGTCACCGTCGAGACGCCGGGCGGGGGCGGGTACGGACAGGCATAGAACCTTGGGAACCGCCCGCTTCTCGCCAACGTAACCTCCCGGGCGAACCGGTAGTAGACTAACTGGACTAAGTCCGGTTAGTCTACCGTGGGTGGTTACGCATGGAGAACATTCACGAGGCCAAGACGCACTTCTCCCGGCTCGTGGAGCGGGTGATGCGGGGGGAGGAGGTCGTGATCGGCAAGGCGGGGAGGCCGGTCGCCAGGCTCGTTCCCTACGTCGAGGATCGCGGCCCGCGGGTTCCCGGCGGATGGGAGGGGCGCGTCCGGGTCGCCGACGACTTCGACGAGTTGCCCGAAGAGGTCGAAGCCGCCTTCCGCGGCGAGCGGCCGTGAGGCTCCTGCTCGACACGCACGTCCTGCTGTGGTGGCTGGCGGACGATCCCAACCTCGGTGAGGAGGCCAGGGCCGGGATCTCGGACCCGGATTCCACGGTTTACGTGAGCGCCGCCACGGTCTGGGAGATCTCCATCAAACGGGCACTCGGAAAGCTCGAAGCACCCTCGGACCTCTTGCGCCAGATCGGGCTCAGCCGGTTCGAGTCGCTGTCGATGAAGGCCTCCCACGCCCACACGGCAGGCGCCCTGCCCCGCCACCACGACGATCCCTTCGACCGGATGCTGGTGGCGCAGGCGATGATCGAGGATCTGACCCTCCTCACCAGGGATCCGCGGATGGGCCTCTACGGCGTCGGAGTACTCACGGTCTGAGAGGCGCGGCAGGGCTCGGAGATCGGCTCTACACTAACGCCCGAAAACAAAATTCTCGGTTCGGAGGAGAGAATGGGCGGCAGGGTCGAGGAGATCTTCGTCACCGGCGAGGGCAGCGCGGCGATGGAGAGCGTGGAAGAAGTGGTGACCGTTGAGGGGTGCGGCATCAGGGGGGACCGCTACTGCGAGGGGACCGGGTTCTGGGTGCAGTACGGGGACGTCTGCCAGGTGACCCTCATCGAGGGCGAGCACCTCGACGAGATCGAGGAGCAGGGCCTCGACATAAGGTCGGGCCAGCACCGCCGCAACATCGTCACCCGCGGCGTGGACCTCTTGGGGCTGCGCGGCAAGCGGTTCAAGGTCGGGGAGGTCGTCCTCGAGTACGACAGGTCGAGGCCGCCATGCAAGCACGTTCAGGACCTGAGCGAGCGGGGCATGACGCGGGCGCTCAGAAACCGCGGCGGCATCTGCGCCAGGGTGATACAGGCGGGCCCCATCCGGCCCGGGGACGCCATAGAAGCGGATTAGATCCGTGAGAGGGAGCGAAACCCTCGGCGCTCGTTCCTACTAGCAGCCGGGCGCGGGGTCGGGGGGTCTGCAGCCGCTGCCGGGCACGGGGGCCTCCTGGTAGAACCACG
This sequence comes from uncultured Rubrobacteraceae bacterium, assembly GCA_902805985.1. Taxonomy (GTDB): domain Bacteria; phylum Actinomycetota; class Rubrobacteria; order Rubrobacterales; family Rubrobacteraceae; genus Rubrobacter_D. The sequence goes on along the minus strand of CADCUW010000557.1, from coordinate 6,233 downwards.
AGTCGAAGAGTATAAGCCGCATCAGGTCGTCCTGGTCTATAGGGAGGGTGGTCGCCAGGGGGAGGTAGAGCAGGGCCGTCGTGAGCGCCAGGACGCCGAAGGCGACCACGAGCCACGGCCCGAGGCGCGGGCCGCGCCAGATCCTGACCAGCCAGTAGACGAGGGCGAGCAGGGCGAAGGCGTACATCGGCAGGTAGTTGTAGATGTAGGGGATGCGGGTGCCGGGGATCCAGGGCAGGAGCAGGACCACGTAACCGAGCACTATCGGGACCAGGGGATCATCGAGGTCGAAGCTGCGCGAGATCGCCCGCCGGGCCAGCTCGAAGAGGCCGGCGAGGACGGCGAGGGTGCTCGACCACCACACAAGCGGGTTGCCGATGGCGAGGACGACCCTGAGTTGGGCGTCCGCGTCCACGAGGTACTCGTAGCGGATCGGGCGCAGCATGACGGGCCAACTCCACCACGGCGAGCCCCACAAATGAGGTATGGCGGCGTCGACCTTGTCGGCGGCCTGGAGATGCCAGCTCCAGACCTCGACCCAGGCCTGGAAGGGGTTCGACGTGACGATGATGAGCCGCTCCACGTACACGAGCGCGAAGTAGATGAGCACCGAGACCCACAGGCTCGCCACGAAGGGCTTCAGCAGCCCCTTCCTCCAGAGCACGTACCCGGCCGGGATCGCGACCGGGAAGGCGGCCCACTTGATGCTTATCGCAAGCCCTAGCAGCACCGCCGTCAGCAGCGCGTGCCCGTAGCCTCTGGCCCACAGCGCGGCCAGAAAGGTCGCCATCACGAAAAAGACGAGGAAGATGTCCATGACCCCCGTCCGGGAGTGGACGATGAGTATCGTCTCCCCCGCGAACAGGAGCACCACGAGCGGCACGGCCACCCAGCTCCTGAACAGGTACCAGCCGACGGCGCCCGCCAGCGCTATCAGGGCGAGGCCGAAGATCGCCGGCATCAGGCGCCAGGCGAAGGGCGTATTGCCGAAGACGGCGATGCTCCAGGCGATGATGAACTTGCCCAGAGGGGGATGGAGGTCGAAGAAATCGACGCCCCTTAGGTACTTGTTCGCCATGACGGGGAAGTAGATCTCATCCCATATCCTCTGCGGCGGGAAGCCGAGGTTCCACACCCTCCCCCAGACCCCCACCGCGAGCGAGATCGTGGCCATCACAAGGACGGCCCCGAAGGCGAGGGGGCTCTCGTTGCGCAAGATAGACTTCACGCGGGCCACGTTACCCGTTTTCACGAGCGTTTGTAAAGGGCACCGGATGGACCGGCCTGCCGCGCAGGACCATGCGCCGCCCGAAAAGGATCGCCACGACCGCCGCCAGCGCGAGCCCACCCGAGACCAGCCACGCCGTCCCGTACCCGGCGGCCTCCACCACGAGGCCGAACAGGATCGGGCCCACCGCCGCCCCGCCCGACGCCCCGGTCTGGGTGACGCCGGTCGCCGCGGCGGGAGCCCCGGGGCTCGTCTTCACGACGGCGAAGTTGAAGAGCCCGGGCCAGCCCCACCCGGCCGCGAACGCGAGCAGTACACCCGGCACCACGAGGGCCGGGGAGCCCGTCGCGAGCATGACGAAACCCGCCACGCCAGCCCCCAACATCCCCCCGACGAGCAGCAGCCGCCCGCCGCCCATCCCGTCGGCGAGAAGCCCGAAGAGCACGCGCACGACGATGCTCGCGGCGCTCCCGAGCGCCAGCAACAGGCCGGCCGTGCCAACCCCGAGCCCCGTCGCCACCGAAGACTCCACGACGAACGCCCCCAAGGGCGTCGCCGCCGCCGACCCGAGCCCGATGCCGACGGCCAGCAGCACCAGCGGTCCCGTGGAGGCGTCGGTGGACCGGGCCTCCGCGACCCGCTTCACGCCCCCGATTCGCTCCTTCGGCACGAGCAGCGCGACGCCGAGTGCGAGCAAGGCCCCGCCGGCGAAGGCCCAGCGCCAGCCGAAGGTGAGGGCGATGCCAGGCACCGCGAGGCCTGCGAGCAGGGTCGCCGAGGGGATGGCTGCCTGCTTGATCCCGAACGAGTACCCCTGTCTACCCGGCGGCACCTGCCGGGCCAGCGACAGGTGCGTCGCCGGGTGCGCGACGGCGTTGAACAGCCCGCCGAACACCAGGCAGACGACCAGCCCGGCCCACGACCCGGCGAGAAGCGAGACGCACAGGAGCGAGGCCGCGCTCCCGAAGACCGCCAGCCGCATGCCGCGGTGCGCCCCGATCCTCTCCACGAATCGGCCCATGACCACAGAGGCCGTCGAGGACGAGACGAAGAACAGCGCGACCGCCAACCCCAGCGCGGCCGACCCGAAGCCCATCTCGCCCCGGATCTGAACCGCCAGCCCGCCCGTCAGGAAGGCCGGCAACACCCCAGCCGTCGCGACCGCGACGGCCAGCAGGACCGGCCGGTAATCCAATGCTCTCTCTTCCGGAGGGTCTCCCGCAGGGGCGGTACCCGAACCTGCCGCGTCACGACGCATCGGACGATCATAGCACGCGGGTCGAAGGCTCCTCCTGATACCACGAACGCCCGCAAAGGCGGCCCTCCGCGCCCGGCACGGGCGGGCTCGAACCTCTGCCCGCGAACCCCCGGTTCGTCCCCGGGACGTGGACATCCTCTGGCGCCTGGACGCAGTATCTATCGAGTTCACCAGTGGCGGCGCGGAGTTTCGATGTTACGGGACCGCACATTGGTGTAGCATAGCGCGAAACGTTTCTGAGCCGCTTCGCCTTTTCGGGCCTTCGACCCGGGCGTGGTTCATAGCGTTCTCGCCGCGACGCTCTGTCGCACCCCCATTACCTTGCCAGGAGACGGTAGCCGCTTCGCCCCCGCGACCTTACGTTTCGCGCAGGCGCGAGAGGAACGTCCGAACGCAGGTTTTTAGAAGAGAAGGTCTGGAGGGGAATTCGCCGGTACGTCGGCGGGCCCCGTGACAGGATTCCGAGAGGGAGGTTTGCGGTGCAGCAGAGCGTCGAGCGCGAGAGGTCGCAGGTAGGGGTCGTATTCTGGGTCTCGGCCGCCGTGGCCCTGGCATTTATCCTGTGGGGCGCCATCGCGCCGGCGAGCTTCGGCGCCGTCACGCAGGGGATCTTCGACTGGGTGGTCTCGAACCTGGGCTGGTTCTACCTCCTTGCCGGGAACTTCTTCCTCGTCTTCGTCGTCCTCCTGGCCCTGAGCCGCTACGGCAAGTTCAGGATCGGCAAGGAGGGCGAGAGGCCCGAGTTCAGCACGTTCGCGTGGTTCGCGATGCTCTTTCAGGCCGGGATGGGGCCGGCCCTGCTCTTCTGGGGCGTGGCCGAGCCCCTCTCCCACTACAACGCCCCGCCCTTCGGCCTGGCGCAGCCCGGCACGACCGAGGCCGCCCAGGTGGCGATGCAGTACTCCTACTTCCACTGGACGCTGCACCCGTGGGCCATGTACGCCGTCGTCGGGCTCGCGGTTGGCTATTTCAGCTTCCGCAACGACGAGCCGGGCCTCATCAGCCCCGTCTTCAGGCCCCTGCTCGGTGACAGGGTGGATGGGCCCATAGGCAAGACCATAGACGTGATGTCGGTTCTGGCCGTCCTCTTCGGGGTCGCCGTCTCATTGGGCTCCGCCGGGTTGCAGCTCACCGCAGGCCTCGGCCAGACCTTCGGCACCCCGACCGGGATAGCCGTGCAGCTCCTCGTCATCGGCCTCACCACGATAGCCTTCATGATCTCGGCCTCCACGGCCATCGAGAAGGGGATCAACTGGCTCAGCCAGATCAGCATGTACGTGGCCGCCGTCCTGCTCCTCTTCTTCCTGGTGATGGGTCCGACGGCCCTGCAGCTCGGGGCGCTCACGCAGGGGGTCGGCGACTACTTCGGTGGGCTCGTCCCCATGAGCCTGACGATACAGTCCTTTGATCAGGACAACGCCTGGCTCGGTAGCTGGACCGTCTTCTACTGGTCGTGGTGGATCGCCTGGTGCCCCTACGTCGGGTTGTTCATAGCGAGGATCTCCCGCGGGCGGACCATCCGCCAGTTCGTGCTCGGCACCGTGATCGGCCCGAGCGTGGTCACGTTCGTCTGGATAGCCGTCTTCGGCGGTTCGGCCCTCAACCTCGCCCAGACGCAGGGCGGGGGGATAGCCGAGAGGGTCACCGCCGACCCTGCCGCCGGCATGTTCATCTTCCTCAACCAGTTCCCGCTGGCCCTGCCCATGTCGATCCTGACGCTCGCCGTACTCTGGATCTTCTTCGTGGCCGGCGCCGACGCGGGCACGGTGGTCCTCGGCAGCATGTCAACCGGCGGCCCCAAGGAGCCGAAGCGCTGGATCAAGCTCGCCTGGGGCCTCGCGATGGCGGCGATAGCGGGGATCCTGCTCGTGGCAGGGGGCCTTGGCGCGCTTCAGTCGGCCTCGGTGCTGTTCGGGGTGCCCTTCGCGTTCATCATGGTCGCCATGTGCGTGGCCATCTACATGCACCTGCGCGCCGAGGCCCGCGATACGGCCGGGCAGGAGCGCGGGGGCTCCGACCTGACGGTCCGCCGCCGGACGGGCGCGCCACCTGCGGGCAGCCAGGCGTTCACGGCCGAGCCGCCGCCGGGCCACGGCCGGCTCTCCAACCCCGGCGACGGGCGACGGGAGGAGCGGTGATCCCGCGCCGCGCCATTCGCCCGCTCGCCGTCCTCGTGGCCCTCGCTTTCGCGGCGGCGTTCGCCGCGGGCTGCGGGGGCGGGGCAGCCGGGGACGGGGACAGGATCTCCGGCGACCAGTTCCGGCTCAGCGGCACCCAGCGCGACGCCCAGTTCGCCGTCGGCTCGGAGGGCTTCACCGAGCAGGAGGTGCTCGGCCAGATAGCCATAGAGGTGCTCTCGGCCGCCGACGCAACGGTCATCGACCGCACCGGCATGGGCGGCAACGAGGAGGTCCGGCAGGCGCTCGAGGACGACGAGATCGACCTCTACTGGGAGTACACGGCGACCGGCTGGCTCGTCCACCTCTCGGAGACCCGCTCTATCCCCGACCCGCAAGAGCAGTATGAGGCCGTGAGGGAGCAGGACCTCAAAGAGAACGACATCGAGTGGCTCCAGCCCGCCCCCGGCAACGACACCTACGCCATAGCCGCGAGCGAGCAGACCCAACAGGACCTCGGCGTCGAGAGCGTCTCGGACCTCGCCCGCCTGGTCGAGGAGCGCCCGGGGGAGGCTACCCTCTGCTTCAACAACGACGACGACTTCCGGTCCCGCTTCGACGGCCTGCCCGGCATGGAGCGGGCCTACGGCTTCCAGTTCCCCGAGCAGAACCTCATCGAGGTCTCCGCGGAGGCCGTCTACGGGGCCGTGGACGAGGCCGAGATCTGCAACTTCGCCGTCGCCTTCACCACCAGCGGCTTTATCCAGGAGCTCGACCTCCAGCTGTTGGAAGACGACAGAGACTTCTTCGCCGTCTACAACCCCTCCCTCAACATAAGGAAAAGCACCCTCGACCAGTACCCCCAGCTAGAGAAGGTCTTCACCCCCATCTCCAGGGAACTGGACACCCGGACGTTGCGCGAGCTCAACTACGCCGTGGACGTCGAAGGCGAATCGCCAGAGACGGTCGCGAAGCGCTGGCTCCAGAACAACGGGTTTATCGAGTAAGGTTTCAGCCCTTCAGCACCTTCGTCTGTCGGCCTCCCGTTCCGGGCCGACAGGCTGAAAGCGGAGGCGCTAGCCCGCCCTATTACGGACCTGTATGCGGCGGGGCTCCGAGGAGACGGCGCCGTTCTCTACGGTGATCTCGACGAGGCCGTTGTCGAACTCGGCGCTTATATCGTCCTCGTCCACGCCGGCCGGAAGGGTCATGCTGCGGCGGAAGACGCCGTAGAAGCGCTCGTGGACGTAGAAGCTCACCTCGTCCACGTCCTTGCCGCGTTCCCCCGAGACGGTCAGGGTGTTCTCGTGGAACGAGACGTCGATGTCGTTCGGGGCCACGCCGGCGAGCTCCATGCGGATCACGAGGTCCCGATCCCGCGCGAAGACGTCGGCCGGCGGGACCCAGGCGTTGGCGTGGGTCCTCTCGCGGTCCTCCCCGACGCCCTCCTGACCGTAGGCGCCGACCGAGCGCATCCGGTTCATCTCGCTCGCCATGTCAAGGAAACCCCGGAACGGGTTCCGCTGGTGCTCACTCATCTCTCCCCCATCGTCGCTAGTCGTCACGGCTTGCGGTGAATTGTCCCACAGGCTCGCCGGCCTCGCGACGGCGCATGATCTCCTCCATCTGC
>CADCUW010000556.1 GCA_902805985.1 uncultured Rubrobacteraceae bacterium | reverse complement strand
CCTCCGGTAGGGACTCGACGAACAGGCTACCGCCGAGCTCGGTCGCCCGCTCGCGCATCGACGTCAGGCCCACCCCGGTTCGGGCGGGGGGATGATCCTGCGGCTCCGGCATCCCGCGTCCGTCGTCGCGGACTTTCAGGCACAGTACACCCGCTTCGAGCGCGAGGGCGATGGCGCACGTCTGCGCCCCGGCGTGGCGGGCGACGTTGGTCAGGGCCTCCCGGGCTATGCGATAGGCGGCGACCTCCACGGCCGCCGACAGCGGCGGCAGCTTCTCCAGGGAGTCCACCGAGACGTTCAGGCCCTTCGCACCGTACTGGGCTGCGCTCTCGCGCAGCGCGCCGAGGAGGCCGAGGTCATCGAGGGCCGGCGGCCTGAGGCCGTAGACCAGGCGCCGGACGTCGGTGACGGCATCCTGGGCGTCAGCCTTCAAGTCGATCAGCAATTCCTCGGCGGCGTCGGGGTCGCGCCTCATGAGCTTTCGGACGGCGTCGATCGTGAGTGCCTGGCTTGAGAGTTGGGGGCCGAGGCCGTCGTGCAGGTCTCGCCTGAGACGCCGGCGCTCCTCCTCACGCGCCTCGACGAGGCGCTCGCGCGAGCGTTGGAGGTCGGCGGAGAGTCGCAGGGCCTCGTCGGTCATGAGTGCGGCGTGGGCGGAGGCGCCGATCTGGTGCGCGAGGTCCTCCAGAAGCCGCCGCTCCGCGTCGGCGAACCCCACTTCGCCGATCCGCGGCCCGAGGACCAGCCGGCCGACCGTCTCGCCCCCGTAGACGAGCGGCAGGCGCAGCGCGTTCTCGCCGGGGTCCCCGATCGCCGCCGCGGTCTCGAACCCGTCCTCCTGCCTGAGCTGTATCTCCGCGTAGGGAAGCTTCTGCGCCTCCCGCACCGTGCGGGCGACGGCCGGCAGCACGGCGTCGGGGGCGAGCCTGGATTCGAGACGGGACCCCAGCCGCGATAGGACAGTGTAAGGGTCGTCGCGCTCGCCGTACATCAGGCGGTTGGCGCCCCGCTGGAGGCGCTCGCGCAGCGGCTGGAAGAGCACCGCGACGAGCCCCACGGCGAGGATCGAGACGAGGATCGAGACGAGGAGGTTCCCCCGCACCTGCAGCATGACCCCGAGCCCTCCCACAACCAGAGGACGTAGACGGCGACCACGCAAGCGGTTAGCGACCCGTAGACCAGCGTGCGGTTGATGATGAGGTCTATGTCGAGGAGGCGGTAGCGCAAGATGGCGACGCCGACGCTTAGGGGGATGAGGAGCAGGGACAGGTAGTAGACGGTGTGCCCGGCCATAACGGGCCACGTCTGGGAGAAGACGAGGGTAAGGATCTCCGCCACCTGCACACCCACGACCGTACCCGTGATCCCGAGGACGATCCACTTCGTCTGCTGGCGTTGCACGGGGCCTGAGACGCGCAGGTAGCGGTAGACCTGCGCGTAGACCATGGACGCCAGGAAACCGAAGACCAGCGCGGCGTTGAAGGGATCCGGGATGTCCGGGATAAAAGAAGAGGGGAAGAAGAACTCGTCCACCTGCGCGACGGCGAATACGGCGGCCAACGGTCGCGTCCAGCGGGGCACGAACCGCCCGTCGGGGAAGAGGTAGAAGAAGAGGACGATGGACGTGTTGCCGAGGAAGGTCACGAAGAGGATCGCCAGCCGCAAGGCGGTGGGTTCGTCCGCGAGGGCGTCCGGGCTCTGCGTCAGGGCAGCACCCCCGAGCGTCACAAGCGCGAGAGCCAGGAACAGGGCCACGCGGTCATCTGACTTGCGCCAGAAGATGAGCGCGCCGACCGCCAACGAGGTCGCTGCGAACACGAGCTCGACCGAGATCAGGTACCCGACATAGAAACCGACGGAGAGGCCCATCGTCCCAAGTTCGCGGATGTTCGCCGGGGTGAGGGCACCGGGCAAGACCCCGGCGACCCCGGGACGGTCGCTATTGCGCCCTCGGTTAGGCTCCCACGCCCACCGTGGCGGCGGAGGGCTGGCTCAGGATGCTCCAGGCCATCCACGCTCCGCCTATCGTCAGCAGCACCGCGCCGGCGGGCACCGTCGGCGGGGTGCTGTCAGCGCCTAAGCGGCAGCATGATGTATACCTGCCCGAGCAGGGGGAGAGCCGAGCCGGCGACCCAGAGGGCTCCCGCCCACCTCGGCAGCGTACCCGAGCGCCACACCGCCACGCCCAGAAGCACGTTGCCCACCAGCATGAGCAGCACGCCCACCCCCATGGTGGGCAGGAGCGTGGTGTCCGCGAGGATGAGGGGCAGCTTCTCGTACTCCTCTATGCCCGCCAGGATCGCCTGCCCCTGCTTCGGCGCGGAAAAGATGGAGACCCCGCCGACCATCAGGAACAGGAGCGTGCCGGAGACGGTGACGGCCATCCCCGCCAACCCCATGCGTCCGGCTCGGCTCCCGGCGAGGTAGGCGCCAAGGGCAAACGTGCCGAAGACCACCAGGATCAGGCCGAGCCCGCTGGCGAACAGGTGCTTGAGCAGGTAGAAGTCGGTCGTGACGTAGCGGGCCCAGGCTTCAGGATGGGTGTTGGGGTCGGGCTGGGGGTTCAGGCTAGAGAAGAAGGTAAGCGCCCCGTAGAGGGGCAGGCCTACCAGGCCGATGCCGATCCACCTGGTGATGTTCGGTGCGGACATATCCGTGGCTCCTTTCCCTTTATCTTCGCCCCTTGTCGGGGTTGTGGGCAGACTACGGCGTGGGGTGTCCCGCCGTCACGAGGCGGGCGTCACAATCTGAAGGACATATTGTCCCAATCCTCCCAAACACAGGTGCTGCCAGGCCCGAAGCTCGTGGTCGACGGGTCGTGGCGGTGATCGGGACGGATGCCCCAGACGAGATTACCCAGCGGCGTTAATCTAAATTCCCGATGAAGTCGCCTGCGGCGTGAGAGATCCTGTAGAAAACTGGGGCCGTTGCGATCCCCACCCGCTCTCCCGACGGCAGGCTCGGCCAGAAGCGAATACAGTAGAGGTCATGGTGGGCTCCAAAGAGACAGAGGGGCTAGGTTCTTGAGCAACGCC
>CADCUW010000555.1 GCA_902805985.1 uncultured Rubrobacteraceae bacterium | reverse complement strand
TCGGGGTCATGATCGTGCCGCAGGCGATGGCTTACGCGGTACTGGCCGGGTTGCCGCCGGTCTACGGACTCTACGCCTCTATCGTGCCGACGGTGGCCTATGCCCTGTTCGGCACCTCGCGCCACATGCCCGTGGGCCCCCCGGCACTTATGGCGCTGCTGACCTTCTCGGGGGTCTCGGCGCTCGCGCAACCGGGGACAGGGGAGTACGTGGGGCTCGCGCTGCTGCTGGCGCTCATGGCGGGGGCCTTGCAGTTCGGGCTCGGGCTGCTGCGGCTCGGGTTCGTCTCCAACTTTATACCCCTGCCCGTGCTTAGTGGGTTCATCTACGCTTCGGCCGTCGTGATCTCTCTGAGCCAGGCCGCCGCCCTGCTCGGCGTCCCTGCCGGCGACGAGCGGTCCACCATCGGCATACTCTCAGCCCTCACCGGTCGCATCAGCCAAACGAACCTTCCGACGCTCATCATCGGGGTCTGTGGCATCGCGGTGCTGGCGGGCTTGGCGAGGTTCTTACCCAGGGTGCCGGGCGCTTTGGTGGTCGCGGCGGGCGCCACCGCCGTCGTGTACGCCTTCGGTCTCCAGGGAGCTGGGGTCGAGGTCGTCGGGGAGGTGCCGCGGGGGTTGCCAGGCCTCTCGGTGCCGCCGCTCGGGCTGGAGACGGTGCTGGGTTTGCTGCCGGCGGCGCTGGCCGTGGCCCTCGTCGGGTTTGTGGAGTCTGTCTCGGTGGCCAAGGCCGTGGCGGCCAGGGAGCGCTACAGGCTCGAGTCGAACGCGGAGCTCAGGGGGCTCGGGCTGGCGAACGTCGCGGCGGCGTTCACGTCAGGGATGCCGGTGGCAGGCTCGTTCTCCAGGACGGCGGTCCAGTACGGGGCCGGGGCCAGGACCCAGCTCGCCTCGGTGGTCACGGCAGGGGTCGTGGTGCTGACGCTGCTGTTTCTGACGCCGCTCTTCTACTACCTGCCGGACGCGGCGCTCGCGGCGATCATCCTGGTCGCCGTCTTCGGGCTCCTGGACTTCCGGCAGGCGAGGCGCATCTTCGAGGTAAGCCCCGTGGACGGGGCGACCCTCGTCATTACGTTCCTCGTCACGCTCCTCGTCGGCGTCGAAGAGGGCATTCTCGCCGGGGCGCTCTTCGCCCTGCTCGCCTTCCTGCGGCGCACCGCCTACCCGAACGTCACCCAGATGGGGTTCGTGCCAGGGGAGCGGGCCTTTCTCGACCTCGAACGGTGGCCCGAGGCGGAGACCTATCCTGACGTCCTGATCCTACGCTTCGACGCCACGCTCTACTACGCCAATATCCCCTACCTCGAAGAGAAACTCATAGAGTTGGTCGCGGAGAAGCCCGAGGTGGAGTGGATCGTCATAGACTGCCGCGGCATCAACGCCATAGACGTGACGGCCGTCGAGGGGCTCGAAGCCCTGGTCTCCGGCTACCGCTCGCGCGGTGTTAGCATCCTGCTGACCCACGTCAAGCTCCGCGTCCGCGAGCGCCTGGCGGGCGCTGGGTGGTCCGAGAAGTTTGGGGGCTGGACGCTCCGCTCGACCACCAGGGACGCCGTGGCCTACGCGAGGTCGCGTGCGGGTGCATAATCTGCCGGTGGAATACCCTACGAGGAGGCGAGAGAGTGGCGACGGTACGGGTCGGGGCGCAGATACAACCTCAGCACGCAAGCTACGCGCAGATGCGCGACGCGTGGATGAGGGTCGAGGAGATGGGGGCGGATACGCTCTTCAACTGGGACCACTTCTACCCGCTCTACGGTGAGCCGGAGGGCAAGCACTTCGAGTGCTGGACGCTGCTGGCCGCCATGGCCGAGGCGACCGAGAGGGTCGAGTTCGGGGCGCTCGTCACGTGCAACTCCTACCGCAACCCGAACCTGCTGGCTGACATGGCCCGCACCGTCGACCACATCTCCGGCGGGCGGCTCATACTCGGCATGGGCTCCGGCTGGTTCCAGAAGGACTACGACGAGTACGGCTACGACTTCAAGACCGCGCCCGACCGCCTGCGCGACCTCGACGCGGCCATGCCTGTCATAGAGGAGCGCCTGGGCAAGCTCAACCCGCCGCCGACGCGGAATATTCCCGTCCTGATCGGCGGCGGCGGCGAGAAGGTCACCCTGAGGATAGTGGCCGAGCGCGCCCACATCTGGAACGGCTTCGGCGACCCCGAGGCGGCGGCCCGCAAGAGCGCTATCCTTGACGACTGGTGCGGCAAGGTGGGCCGGGACCCGAACGAGATAGAGCGCTCCGTACTGGGCGGCCCGGACCAGATCATCAAGAACGCCGACGCCTACGTCGAAAAAGGTATCACCCACCTGATGCTGGGCTTCGGCGGCCCGGACTACGACCTCGCCCCGCTGGAGGAGCTGATCTCCTGGCGCGACGCCTACCGCGAGCGCAACCCGGAGGTCCTGGCGGGGTAGGAAGGCGCCGTGCCGAACGCCGAACACGAGAAGGTCGTCGGACACTGGTTCGACGACCTCTTCACCCGCGGCGACCTCGAAGCCGTGAACAGCCTCGTCTCCCCGGACTTCGTGGCCCACGGACAGGGCGGCATGGAGGACACCCACGGGCGCGAGAACTTCAGCGAGTGGTTGCGGTGGTACACCTCCGCCTTTACCGAGAGGGAGTGGGTCGTCCACGACGTGATCTCCGAGGGCGAGAAGGCCGTCGCCCGCTACTCGGGATGGGCGACGTACAGGGGCGGCCTGCTTGGCATACCCTCGGAGGGCCAGCGCGTCCTCGAGACCGGGATCCTGATCCTACGCGTAAGGGACGGGCTCGTGCGGGAGATATGGTCCGAGATGAGCGACCTTCAGCTCGTGATGCAGCTCGGCGCCTCTCCCCAGACGGGGAAGGACGAAGGAGGGGCGGGCCCCTAGCCCACGATGGTGTAGGTGCCGGTGGCCAGCGCCACGACCTCGCCGCCGTCATCCTGCACGACCTCGGCCTCCACGACCGTCATCCGCTTGCCGGCCTTGCGCACGCTGGCCTCGGAGAGGATGACGCCGGGCTTGCCCGGGGCCATGTAGTTGACCTTCATCTCGACGGTGACGGGCC
>CADCUW010000554.1 GCA_902805985.1 uncultured Rubrobacteraceae bacterium | reverse complement strand
GAGGACGGCAAGCTGCTGAGGGACCTTATTCACGATGCGGAGACGATCTACTGGGACACGGAGAAGGGCGTCCTTATCTTCGGCAAGGTCAAGTAGCCTCTAGCCTTTGAGCCGCTGCCCCCTGGTAGTCCGTCTACCGGGGGGCGAATTCGTGCGACAGGGCGGCGGAGCCACGGTGTCGAGGCGGCCGCCGCGGTGTACGACTTCCGGCGTCGTCTGATCGTGCTCTGGCCGCTCCTTCTTGCGGGGCCTATGATGGGATACGTGAAACCACCCCACATCGCAGATACGCACCACTCGGCGGGCCGCCCGTGAGCCGGGTGCGCTGGGGGATCATCGGCGCCGGCAGCATCGCCGGCCGGTTCTCCGAGGCCCTCGCCGCCCTGCCGGAGGCCGAGACGCTCGCGGTGGGCTCCCGCTCCGGGGACTCCGCCGACCGCTTCGCCGAAGCCCACGGCTTCGCCCGCGCCTACCCAAGCTACGAGAAGCTCGCCGCTGACCCCGACGTGGACGTCGTCTACGTCGCAACCCCCCACCCCTTCCACGCCGAGAACGCGGAGCTCTGCCTGCGGGCCGGCAAGGCCGTGCTCTGCGAGAAGCCCTTTACCGTCAACGCCGCGGAGGCCCGCAGGCTCGTCGGGCTCGCCAGGGAGAGGGACCTGTTCCTGATGGAGGGCATGTGGACGCGCTTCTTTCCCCTGATGGGGAGGCTGCGGCGGATGCTCGCGGACGGGGCCATAGGCGAGCCGCGGATGCTCACCGTGGACTTCGGCTTCAGGGCGGAGCTCGACCCGGCCTCGCGCCTGTTCGACCCGAAGCTCGGCGGGGGCGCCTTGCTCGACGTGGGCGTCTACTGCGTCTCGTTCGCCTCGATGGTCCTCGGAAAACCGGTCCGGGGGACGGGTCTCTCGCACCTCGGGGAGACCGGGGTGGACGAGCAGTTCGCCGCCACTTTGGAGCACGGGGAAGGCCGGATCTCCGCCATCACCGCCGGCACCCGCACCGCCTCGCCGCACGAGGCGACGGTCCTGGGTACGGGAGGGTACGCGAGGATACACAGCCCCTGGTGGCAGCCCGAGGCGATGACCATCTCGCGTCCCGGCCGGGAAGACGAGGTCGTAAAGGAGCCCACCGAGGACAACGGCTTCCGGTACGAGGCCGAAGAGGTGATGCGGTGCCTGACGGCGGGGGAGAGGGAGAGCCGGATCATGCCGCTGGAGGAGACTGTCTCCGTGATGGATGCGATGGATGAGATCCGGGCCGCCTGGGGCCTGCGGTACCCCGGCGAGGAGGAGCCCGCGACCGGGCGTTAAGCTGTAGGGACGGACCATGAGGGAGAGGCGAATAGGAGGGCGTACTGTGGCAAGGCCGGTAACGCTGTTCACAGGACAATGGGCTGACCTGCCGCTCGAGGAGCTGGCCAGAAAATGCGGCGCGTGGGGCTTCGACGGGCTGGAGCTCGCGTGCTGGGGGGACCACTTCGACGTCGACCGGGCGCTCGGCGAGGACGGCTACGTCGAGGGCCGGTGGGAGATCCTGCGCAGAAACGGCCTCAACTGCTGGGCCATAAGCAACCACCTCGTCGGCCAGGCCGTCTGCGACCCGATAGACAACCGCCACAGGGCAACGGTTCCCCCGGACGTCTGGGGCGACGGGGACCCCGAAGGCGTCCGCACCAGGGCCGCAGACAAGATGAAGGACACGGCCAGGGCCGCCGCGAGGCTCGGGGTGACGCAGGTAAACGGCTTCTCGGGCTCGGCCATCTGGCACCTGCTCTACTCGTTCCCGCCCAACGACCCGGCCGAGATAGAGCGTGGCTACGAGGACTTCGCCGAGCGCTGGAACCCCATAATCGACGTCTTCGACGCGGAGGGGGTGCGCTTTGGCCTCGAGGTTCACCCGACGGAGATCGCCTACGACTTCGTCACCACGAAGAGAGCCCTCGACGCCATCGGCAACCGCGAGGGGTTCGGCATCAACTTCGACCCGAGCCACCTCGCCCACCAGTTCCTAGACTCTGCGGCGTTTATCGAGGAGTTCGCGGAGCGCATCTACCACTTCCACATAAAGGACTCCCGCAAGCGCCTAGACGGCAGGCGTAGCATCCTCGCCTCCCACCTCGATTTCGGCGAGGCCGGACGCGGCTGGGACTTTGTCTCGCCGGGGCACGGGGACGTCGACCTCGAGGAGTGCGTGCGCGCGCTCAACCGCATCGGCTACGAGGGGCCGCTCTCCATAGAGTGGGAGGACTCCGGGATGGACCGCGAGTACGGGGCGCAGGACGCGCTCGCCTTCGCCCGGCGCACGGACTTCGCGCCGTCTGCGCAGGCCTTCGACGCCGCGTTCGCGAGGGAGGAGTAGTGGCCGGGATAGGCGTCGGCCTCGTCGGCTACAAGTTCATGGGCCGCGCCCACTCCAACGCCTACCGCCAGCTCCCCCGCTTCTTCGACGTCGACCCGGCCCCGCGCATGGCCGCCATCTGCGGCCGGGACGAGTCGGGCGTCAGGGAGGCCGCGGACTCTTTGGGCTGGCCTTCATACGAGACGGACTACCGCAGGCTCGTCGAGCGCGACGACGTCGGGCTCGTGGACGTGGTAACGCCGGGGTACACGCACCGCGAGATCGTGCTGGCCGCCCTCGAGGCCGGAAAGCACGTCATCTGCGAGAAGCCGCTCGCCAACACGCTTGCCGAAGCCGGGGAGATGCTCGACGCCGCCCGCGCCGCCGGGACGATAAACGCCGTCTGCTTCAACTACCGGCGGGCCCCGGCGGTCCAACTGGCGAAGAAGCTCATAGACGAGGGGCGGCTCGGGACCATCCGGCACTGGCGTGCGACGTACCTGCAAGACTTCATCATGGACCCTGAGTTTCCCCTGATCTGGCGCCTCAGAAAGGAGCTTGCCGGATCGGGCGCTTTAGGGGACATAGGCGCCCATAGCGTCGACCTCGCCCACTTTCTCGTCGGCGGCATCTCCGAGGTCACGGGGATGACGCAGACGTTCGTGAAGGAGCGTCCCCTCGAAGGTTCTGACGGGGAGACGGGCAGGGTGACGGGCTGGGTGACGGTGGACGACGCGGCGGCGTTTCTGGCGCGCTTCGAGAACGGGGCTGTGGGCACCTTCGAGGCGACGCGGTTCGCCGCCGGGCGGAGAAACAAGAACGCGTTCGAGATAAACGGCTCGAAGGGCAGCGTCGCCTTCGACCTGGAGCGGATGAACGAGCTGGAGGTGTTCTTCGTGGACGACGACGCGGACGTGCAGGGCTTCAGGACGGTCAACGTGACGGAGCCAGGGCATCCCTACGCCGGGGCGTGGTGGCCGCCGGGGCACATCATCGGCTACGAGCACACCTTCGTCCACACGATGAAGGACCTCATGGACGGCATAAGGGCGGGGGAGAGCCCTGCGCCGACCTTCGAGGACGCGTATCGTTGCCAGGCGGTCCTCGACGCCGTGGAGCGGAGCGTGGAGGTCGGCGGATGGACGAAACCCGAGTTGGGGGGGATCTAATTGGAAGGTGCTCTGCGCGTCACGGTCTGGAACGAGTTCAGGCACGAGAGAGCCAACGAGGAGGTCGCGAAGATCTACCCCGAGGGCATTCACGCCACCCTCGCCGGCGCCCTGGGTGAGAGAGACCTCGACGTCCGCACGGCCACCCTCGACGAGCCCGATCACGGGCTGACGGAGGAGGTCCTCGGCTCGACGGACGTGCTCCTGTGGTGGGGCCACATCGCCCACGATGAGGTCTCGGATGCGGTGGTGGACCGGGTCCACGAGCGGGTCCTGAACGGGATGGGCCTTATAGTGCTCCACTCGGGCCACTTCTCGAAGATCTTCAAGAGGCTCATGGGCACGACCTGCGACCTGAAGTGGCGCCACGACGACACCGAGCGCCTCTGGGTCGTCGCCCCCGGCCACCCGATAGCAGAGGGCATCGGCGAGTACATAGAGCTCGAAGAGGAGATGTACGGGGAGCACTTCGACGTGCCCGAGCCGGACGAGCTGGTCTTCGTGAGCTGGTTCGGCGGGGGGGAGGTCTTCAGGAGCGGGCTCTGCTACAGGCGGGGCTCTGGCCGCATCTTCTACTTCCGACCGGGCCACGAGGAGAACCCCTCCTACCACAACCCGGACGTGCTCCGCGTCATAGAGAACGCCGTGCGCTGGGCCGCCCCGACGCCGGGCGCCGCGCCGATCTACGGCAACACGAACCCGCTGGAATAGAGGTTTCAGGCATCAGTTCGTTGGTGGCGGGGCTTTGTTCGTAGAGGTCGATGAGGAGCGCAACGTTGGAGGGTCTTTTGCAACGAGAGAGCATGAATGTGGAGCCGCTGCGCGTCGGGGTGGTCGGCCTCGGCTACGCCGGGGAGCAGCACTTGAAGAACTTCGTTCGGATGCCGAACGTGGAGGCCGTGGCGCTGGCCGGGTTGGAGGAGGAGCGGCTCAAGGATCTTGGCGGGCGGTACGGGGTCCCGAACCTGTACAGGAGCTGGGAGGATCTGCTCGCCAGGGATGATCTCGACGTGGTGAGCATCGGGGCGCCGAACCACCTGCACGCGCCCATCGCCATCGCGGCGCTAGAGGGGGGCAGGCACGTGCTCTGCGAGAAGCCGCTGGCGCGGACGGGGGTCGAGGCCGAAGGGATCGTGCGGGCCGCCAGGGAGGCCGGCAGGGCGGTCCACATAGCCTTTACGCAGCGCGAGCGGGGCGATGTGCAGGCGCTCAAGCGGCACATCGAGGAGGGGAACCTCGGCAGGATCTACCACGCCAAGGCGACCTGGATGCGCCGCAACGGCATACCCGGTATGGGCGGCTGGTTCACCAGCAAGGAGATGGCCGGCGGCGGTCCGCTCATAGACCTCGGCGTCCACATGGTCGACATGGCCCTCTTCTTGATGGGGAACCCGGAGGTAGAGACCGTGAGCTGCGCCACCTACGCCGAGCTCGGCCCCCGAGGACGCGGCGGGTGGGCCGGCAAGGGCCTCATGACCGGCGACAGCCCCTACGAGGTCGAGGACCTGGCAACGGCGTTTATACGGCTCTCCGGCGGCGCGACGCTGAACCTGGAGACCGGCTGGGCCGCCTACCGCGAGTCGAGCGACGACTTCGGCGTGACCCTCTACGGCACCGACGGCGGCGCCGAGATGAAGGTAAAGAACTACGGCACCAGCGACACCGTCCGAATCTACACGGACGTCGCGGGCGTGCCGGCCGTCGTAACGCCCGAGATAGAGCCGCGCGAGGGGCACCTCGCCGTCGTCCGGCGCTTCGTGGAGACGATCCGGGGCGGCGACTGGGCCGGGCAGCACGGGGAAGACGGCCTGGACCGGGCCCGCATCATAGACGCCTGCTACGCCTCCGCCCTGCAGAACCGCGAGGTCTCCCTTCGGGAGGTCGCCGAGGAAGAGGCCGTATGAAGTCTGCGCTCTTCGTCTGCGGTGGCTGGGAGGGCCACGAGCCCGAGAAGTGCGCCCGCATCTTCGTGCCCTTCCTGGAAGAGAACGGCTACGGGGTCGAGATCTCGACGACCCTCGACTCCTACCTCGATGAGGAGAAGATTCGCGCCCTCGATCTTGTGGTCCCGATCTGGACGATGGGCACTATCACCGAGGAGCAGGAGCAGGGTCTCATCGGCGCCGTCGAGGGCGGCGTCGGCCTCGCCGGTTGGCACGGCGGCATGGCCGACTCGTTCCGCGGGAGCATCCGCTACCAGTTTATGGTCGGCGGCCAGTGGGTCGCCCACCCCGGCAACATCATCGACTACGAGGTCACCGTCGTCGACCACGACGACCCCATAACCGCTGGCCTCGAAGACTTCCGGATGCACTCCGAGCAGTACTACATGCACGTGGACCCCACCAACGAGGTTCTGGCGACCACCACCTTCTCCGGCGAGCACACCCCCTGGATAGAGGGGGCCGTCATGCCGGTGGTCTGGAAACGCCGTTGGGGTGAGGGCCGGGTCTTCTACTCCTCCCTCGGCCACGTCGCCAAAGATTTCGACGTGCCGGAGGCTAGGACGCTGGTCGAGCGCGGCATGCTCTGGGCGAGCAGGTGAAGGGAAAGCTTTGAGATTCGAGGCGCTAGGAAAACCTCAGAGCCTCGGGCCTCAAGGCCCAACGACAAGGAGGCGGCGCCATCGAGAACGGGCCTGTAAAGATCGGGGTAATGGGGGCGGGCAAGATCAGCGGCATCTACCTGCAAAACGGGGAGATCTTCGACGACGTGGAGATCGTCGCCTGCGCTGATTTGTTGGTGGAGCGGGCGGAGGAGCAGGCGCGCTCCTACGGCGTGCCGAAGGCTTGCACCCCAGACGAGATGCTCGCGGACCCCGATGTCGAAGTCGTTCTGAACCTGACCGTTCCGGCGGTCCACGCCGAGGTCTCGCTGGCAGCACTGGAGGCCGGCAAGCACGTCTACACCGAGAAGCCGCTGGCCGTGAGCCGCGAGGACGGGCGGCTGCTGCTGGAGGTCGCGAAGGCGAGAGGACTCCTGATCGGCTGCGCCCCCGACACCTTTCTCGGCGGGGGGCTCCAGACCTGCCGCAAGGTGATGGACGAGGGCATCATCGGCGAGCCCGTCGCCTCGACGGCCATCATGATGACCCACGGCCCTGAGGACTGGCACCCCAACCCGGACTTTTTCTACCAGTCCGGCGCAGGGCCCATGTTCGACATGGGCCCCTACTACCTGACCGCGCTCGCGACGCTCCTGGGACCGGTGCGCCGCGTCACCGGCTCCGCCCGGGTCACCTTCCCGGAGCGGCAGGTCACGAGCGAGCCGCTAGCGGGGTCGACCATCACGGTGAACACTCCGACCCACGTCGCCGGCGTGATGGACTTTGAGGGCGGCGCCGTAGGAACGCTCGTCACCAGCTTCGACGTCTGGTCCGAGGAACACTCCCGGATCGACATCTACGGCACGGAAGGCACCCTGAGCGTCCCCGACCCGAACACCTTCGGCGGCCCCGTGCGCGTCTGGCGCTCCGGCGACGAGACCTGGAACAACGTGCCGCTCACCCATCCGTACACCGAGAACAGCCGCGGACTCGGGCTCGCGGAAATGGCCCAGGCCCTCCGTTCCGGCAAGGAGCACCGCGCCAGCGGCGAGCTTGGCGGGCACGTCCTCGACGTCATCCACGCCTTTCTGGACTCCTCGGAAGGCGGCCGGCACGTCGAGGTAGGGAGCACCTTCGACCGTCCGGAGCCGCTGCCGGCGGGAGAGAAGGTCTTTGGGGGTGACGCATGAGGGAAGACCAGATCTCGCTCCAGCTCTACACCCTCCGCGGGCGCACGGCCCGCGACATGCCGGGCACCCTCCGCCGTCTATCGAAGATGGGCTACACCGCCGTCGAGACCGCCGGCTTCGGCGGCCTCTCTGCCCAAGAACTCCGCGCCGTTCTCGACGACCTCGGACTCCGTGCCTCCGGCGCCCACGTCCCCCTCGACGCCTGGGACGCGGGCCCCGCCTCCGTCATCGCCGACATGCACGCTGTAGGCTCCTCCCACGCCGTGGTCCCGATGGTGCCGCCGGAGCGCCGCGGGGACGCGGACTCGATCTCCCGCCTCGCCGAAGACTTCAACCGCTGGGGCGAACTCTGCCGCGCCGAAGGCCTGACCTTCTCCTACCACAACCACGACTTCGAGTTCGCCCCCCTAGGCAACAACCTCGGCGGGACCACGATGTGGGACGTGCTCGTCCGGGAGGCCGACCCGGACCTGGTCCACTTCGAGCTCGACCTGTACTGGATCAAGTACGGTGGCTCGGACCCCGAGACCGTGCTGCGTGGCGTCGGAGACCGCGTCTCTCTCGTCCACCTCAAGGACATGGCCCCTGATGAGACCCGCTCGGATCTCCCGGTCGGGGAGGGCACCATGCCGTGGCCGGACCTCCTGAGAGCGGCTGACGGACTCGGCGTCGAGTGGTTCATAGTCGAGCAGGACAACCCGCAGGACGCGATGGAAGACGTTGAGATCAGCCTCAAGGCGATGCGGGGTTTGGCGGGAGACTAGGTTTCAGAGATCAGGCTACAGGCACCAGGATGGCCTTGTGGAACGACCTGGCGAGCGGGGAGGGCGGGGCACAGAACCCGTACCCTTTGGTCATCGCCGGGGCGCTGGTCTCCATCGTCGTGTCTTTCCTGTTCTTGCAGAGATATTGGCAGGGCGGCCTCACTTTCGGTAGCTTGAAAGACTGGGAGCGGGAAGCGAACGGGGGCTGGTTCGACGGCCGGAACCCCGAAGGTGTCGCCACGACCCGCGTCACCACCACCCTCGAGGAGGTAAACGCTTGATCACCCCGAAAGTCCCCCACATCATCTACGGCGGCGACTACAACCCTGAGCAGTGGCCCCAGTCGGTCTGGGCGGAGGACGTCCGCCTGATGCGCGCGGCGAACGTGAACCTGGTCTCGGTAGGCATCTTCTCTTGGGCGAAGCTAGAGCCCCAGCCGGACGAGTACGACTTCGGCTGGCTGGACCGTCTACTCGATCTCCTGCACGAGAACGGCATAATGGCGAACCTTGCCACCGCGACGGCCTCCCCCCCGCCTTGGCTCGCGCGGCTCTACCCTGAGAGCCTGCCGGTGACGAAAGACGGAGTGGTGTTGCATCCCGGCGCCCGCCAGCACTACTGCCCGAGCAGCGCCGCCTACAGGGAGAGGGCTGCCGGGCTGGTCGGCCGCATCGCCGAGCGGTACAAGGACCACCCGGTGCTCGCGATGTGGCACGTCAACAACGAGTACGGCTGCCACGTCTCCGAGTGCTACTGCGACGCGTCGGCGGCGCACTTCAGGAGGTGGCTGGAGAACCGCTACGGAGACCTGGAACGGCTAAACGAGGCGTGGGGGACGGCCTTCTGGAGCCAACGCTACGGGCGGTGGGACGAGATCCTTCCCCCGAGATCCGCCCCGACCTTCGCCAACCCGACCCAGCAGCTCGACTTCCGCCGCTTCTCCTCTGACGCCCTGCTCGGGCTCTACGAGATGGAGAGGGAGATCCTGCGCGGTGCCACGCCCGATGTTCCCGTTACGACGAACTTTATGGGCTTCTTCAAGCCGGCGGACTACTGGAAGTGGGCCGGACGCGAGGACGTCGTCTCCGACGACTCCTACCCCGACCCTTCGGACCCCGAGGCGCACGTACTCGCGGCCATGAACCGCGACCTGATGCGCTCCCTGGGCGGTGGAAACTCCTGGGTGCTCATGGAGCAGACGACCGTCAGGGTGAACTGGCGCCGACGCAACGCCCCCAAGGAGCCGGGCCGGATGCGCCTCTGGAGCCTTCAGGCCGTCGCCCGGGGCGCCGACGGGATCATGTTCTTCCAGTGGCGTCAGTCTAAGGCGGGCGCCGAGAAGTTCCACAGCGCGATGGTTCCGCATGTGAGGCCCGAGGACTCCCGGAGTTGGGCCGAGGTGAAACGGCTCGGCGAGGACCTCACCAAGCTCGATGGTCTATCCGGGACGAGGGGGGAGGCGCGGACCGCGGTCCTGATCGACTGGGACAACTGGTGGGCGCTGGAGTTGGATTCCAAGCCTTCGGCGGACGTGCGCATGATCGAAGGCCTCTACTTCCTGTACAGGCCGCTCTTTGAGGCGAACGTCCCCGTGGACTTTGCCCACCCCGGCTCGGACCTCTCGTCGTACGACCTGGTCATCGCCCCGAACCTCTACCTCGTCACCGACGAGGCCGCAGAGAACGTCAGGAGCTTCGTGGAGGACGGCGGCACGCTCCTGATGTCTTTTTTCTCCGGGATCGTGGACGAGAACGACCATGTGAGGCTCGGCGGTTACCCGGCGCCGTTCAAAGATCTTCTGGGCCTGACCATCGAGGACTTCGTACCCCTGGCCGAGGGGGCGACCGGATGCCTGGCGACGGAGGAGGGAGCCAGCTTCTCGTGCGACCTGTGGGCGGACCTCGTACACCTCCGGGGCGCGGAGGCGCTGACCACCTTCGCCGATGGTTTCTACGGGGGAATGCCTGCCGTTACCCGCAACGCCTATGGTGGCGGCTCGGCCTACTACCTCGGCACCAGGCCGGATGCAGGATACATGGGGGTCCTTCTGGAGAGGGTCTGCGCCGAGGCCGGCGTAGGGGCGCCGTCTGAGGCGCCGCCAGGCGTCGAGGTGGTGCGTCGTCGCTCCACGGAAGCCTCCTATCTCTTCGTGCTCAACCACGGCGAAGAGGCCGCCGACGTGGAGTTGGAGGGACCGACCGTGGATCTGCTGAGCGGCGCCGGGCGAGACGGGACGCTCCGCCTCGAACCGTTCGGCGCGGCCGTGTTGCGGGAGTGGTGAGGGCAGGCACCGCGGTCCCGCCGTCAGGGGCGGGGCGGAGGACTCGCGCACCACAAGGGGTGTCGTAAGCTCGGTGCGGGTGCTCTCCGGGGTCTCATCGGCGATGACCCGCAGCAGCAGCATCCTGGTGTGTGTCGCCGTGAGGACCATCGAGAGCCCTGCCCGCTCCAGCGTCTGCTCCACGCTGAGGATGATCTCCGTGAAGTACGCGTTGTCGAGCTCCTTGACCACCAGGTTGACGGGTCCCGCCCGCCCCGCGCTCGGCGATCATGCGCTCCACCGCTCTTTTCGACCTGGTCGACCTTCCGCTTCCAGGAGTAGCGGGCCTCGGTGTCGTGGGGCGACCGCATCATCTCGGCAGCGGGCAGGCTCTCCTTTCTTCCCGCGGCTACACCTTCATCCCTAAAAGGCCGGCTTGACGCGGCGAATCGATCCCTGCTACGCTAGTTACGGAATAGTAGGAACCCGTTTCGTAGGCTTGGGGAAGCCTACCAGTGGGATTAGGAGGAGAGTTGCCTGCTCGATGTTTGCCGCGATGCGGTTTAAGCGCGTCGGT
>CADCUW010000553.1 GCA_902805985.1 uncultured Rubrobacteraceae bacterium | reverse complement strand
GCCGCGCAGCTTGTCCTCGCCCATGTCGCCGAACAACCTGTCGTTGCCCGGGGCGCCCCGCAAGAGATCATCCCCGTCCCCGCCGCTCGCGTAATCGCTGCCTTCGCGGGGGTGGATCGTGTCGGGCCCGCCAAGACCGAAGATCCTGTCCTTGCCGTTGGTGCCGATCAGGAGATCCTTGCCGCTGGTGCCGCGACAGACCCCCTCACCGCACATCCTCTCCGCCGCGATCACCAGGCCACCCAGCGAGAGCGAGAGCATGCCGATGACTACGACCGCCGTAACAAACCTTTTCACGCGGGATCTTCCCCTTCTCTGTTGGCGTCCGCCATGGAACCGGCCGTCATACCCCGCAGGCCTGGATTTTGTTCAGGTCGAACGCGTAGTTCGCGAGGTCTACCCCGTCGCGATGCCCGTAAGACCCTCGATCGTTTCGCCCGGGTTCAAGTTGCGCGGGATCATCGGGGCGTTCGCGCCCGGCCTCCCCGGATAAGTTCACGCGACCGCTAACCCAGGAAGAACAGAACGATGCCGGTAAGGGCGAAGAGGGCCACCACGATGACGGTTAGCCTCGTCAGGTTCTTCTCCATGATGGTCGTGCCGGAGAAGGTCCCGCCGAGGCCGCCCCCGAAGGTGGAGGAGAGGCCGCCGCCCTTGCCGGAGTGGAGCAGGATCATGCCGACGAGGGCGACGCAGAAGATTATGTGGAAGAAAGCGACTACATAGAACATAGCGGCGTTACTCTATCACAAGCCGGCGGGGATGCCGCCTCTAGGCGTCCTCCCCGCTATTGCCGGCCCCCTCGACGAGCTGCACAAACGAGTCCACTTCGAGGCTCGCGCCACCGACGAGCGCGCCGTCCACGTCATCTTGGGCCATGATCTCGGCGACGTTGGCCGGCTTGACGGAGCCGCCGTAGAGGATGCGAACGCCGTCCGCGAAGTCCCCGCCGCGCTCCTCCCGCAAGAGCTCCCGGATGCGTCCGATGGCGTCCTGGGCGTCCTCGGGGGTGGCGGTGTCCCCCGTGCCGATGGCCCATATGGGCTCGTAGGCGAAGACGATGTCCCCGCCGCCCAACTCGCCCAGCTCCTCCAGCACGCGCCGGACCTGGCCCGAGACCTTCTCCCACATCCCGCCGGCGTCGCGCTCTTCCTTGGTCTCACCGACGCAGACCACGGGAAGCAGGCCAGCCTCCACGGCGCGCTTCGTCTTGCGGGCGACCAGTGCGTCGTTCTCGCCAAAGACCTCCCGCCGCTCGGAGTGGCCGACGAGCACGGCCCTGGCGCCCACGTCCTCGAGCATGGGGACCGAGATCTCACCGGTAAAGGCGCCGGAGTCCTCGTAGTAGAAGTTCTGGGCGCCGGCTATGACGGACGAGTCCTCTGCCATCCTGCCGACCTCGTGCAGGCAGGTAAACGGCACGAAGACCGCGACGTCCACCCCTTCCGCGTCAGCGGCCCGCGGCAGCAGGGCCGCCGTGTAGTTCTGGGCCTCCGTCACGGTCTTGTTCATCTTCCAGTTCGCGGCCATCATCGGGCGTCGCGCCATGGGTTACGCTCCCCTCTCTAGTCCTATTTCTCCGGCAAGACGGCGACGCCGGGCAGTTCCTTGCCCTCGACGTACTCCAGCGAGGCCCCGCCGCCGGTGGATATGTGGCTCATCTGGTCGTCGAGGCCGAGCTTGTTTACCGCGGCGACGGAATCGCCGCCGCCGA
This sequence comes from uncultured Rubrobacteraceae bacterium, assembly GCA_902805985.1. GTDB lineage: Bacteria > Actinomycetota > Rubrobacteria > Rubrobacterales > Rubrobacteraceae > Rubrobacter_D. The sequence continues at coordinate 1,372 of CADCUW010000553.1, read as the reverse complement.
TCACGCTCGTAGCACCCCCGCCGCTCGCCTCCGCGACGGCCCCGGCGACGCCCTCCGTCCCTTTGGCGAAGGCGTCGATCTCGAAGACGCCCATCGGCCCGTTCCAGAAGATGGTTTTGGCGCCGGAGATCTGGGTCCGGAACGCCTCGACGCTCTCGGGCCCGATGTCGAGCCCCATCTTGCCGGCCGGGATGGAATCTACGGGGACGGTCTCGGTCTCGGCGCCCTCCTCCATCGCGTCCGCGACCACGACGTCTACGGGGAGGACGAGCCTCTCCCCCGCCGCGCCCATGAGGCGTTTGGCCTCTTCCAGGTAGTCGTCCTCGACGAGGGAGTCGCCGATCTCGTACCCTTTTGCCTTGAAGAACGTGAAGCACATGGCCCCGCCGATGAGCAGGGAGTCGGCCACGCCGAGCAGGCTCTCTATGACGCCGAGCTTGTCCGAGACCTTGGCCCCGCCGAGGATGGCGACGAACGGCCGCTCCGGGTCGCTGAGGACACCGTCGAGGTAGTCGATCTCAGCCTCCATCAGCAGCCCGGCTGCCGAGGGCAGCCTCTCCGCCACCCCCACGGTCGTCGCGTGCGCCCTGTGGGCCGCGCCGAAGGCGTCGTTGACGTACAGGTCGAAGGGCTCGGCGAGCTCCTCCGCGAACCCGGCGTCGTTCTTCGTCTCACCCGGGTAGAAGCGCGAGTTCTCCAGGAGCACCACGCCGCCGTCCGACTCGTCCAGCGCGTTGCCGACCTCCGGGCCCGTCGCGGCGTCAAGTTTCGTTACGGGCCCGCGAAGGAGCTCCTCCAGCCTCTTCGCCACGGGGCCCATCGCGTACTTCGGGTCCGGCTCGCCCTTGGGGCGTCCGAGGTGTGAGATCAGGGCCGGCCTCGCCCCCTCGGAGAGCAGGTGTTGGATGGTGGGCAACGCCCGCCGGATTCGCGTGTCGTCCGTGACCTCGCCGTCCTTTACCGGCACGTTGAAATCGACCCGAACGAGCACGCGCTTCCCCTGCGCGTCCAGGTCCCTCACGCTTCTCTTGTTCAAAACGTTCTCCTGCCAGAGGCTTTCAAGAACAGACGGTGATCGTACCGGTCATCGAGGTGCCAGGCTCGACCTGAACACCTCCTCGAGCAATCCCGGAAGAACCTGCCAGCGGATCAGGACCAGGATCATCCCGACCCCGATACGGATCAAGTAACCGATCAACCACCGCTCGTTGGAGCGTCGTCGCGGCGACGCCTCTCCGGGATGCACGGGGGCGGAGAGACCGCCCCCGCGACCGGAGTCCTAGAGCTTCTCCCCCATGAACTGCACCAGATCGACGGTGCGGTTGGAGTAGCCCCACTCGTTGTCGTACCAGCCGAGGACCTTGACGGTGCG
>CADCUW010000552.1 GCA_902805985.1 uncultured Rubrobacteraceae bacterium | reverse complement strand
GCCATGCAGCCCGCGTCGTTGACCCTGCCCGCGCCGATGTGATCCCGCGCCTCCCAGGCGCAGAACATGGCGCCGCCCGGGTCGGAGAACACGGCCATGCGGCCCGCGTCCATAACGTCGAAGGGCTCCTCAAGTACGGTCGCTCCCAGCCGCTTCGCCTCCGCGGTCGTCTCCTCGACGCTGGCGACGGAGACGTAGTGGTTCCAGTGGCCGGGTTGCTCGCCCTGGCCGACGATCGCCGCCACCTCGCCGCCCCCAACGTGGCACATCGTGTAGGTCCCGCCGCCGGGGATCTCGTCGTCCCTGAACTCCCAGCCGAGCAGGTCCCCGTAGAACGACTTGGCGCCTTCGACGTCGGCCGTCGACAGGTCCGCCCAGCAGAACGTCCCCGGCTCGTAGCCCTTCCTTACGCCCATCCGGATCTCCTTTCGCCACGCTTTCCAAGAGCGGGGCGCCCCGACTTGAGTCTACGCGGGAAGGCCCGTTTCCCAACGGACAAAAGGCCGGAGAGAGGTACGGTTGGAGGCTCAAAACCTCAAGGCCTTTGAGCCTCCAGGGGTGCGGGGCGAAGCCCGGGCTCCGAAGCTGAGATCCGGGCGAATTCCGGGGCGTCGCGCACGCGGCGGGCCCGCGCCACCATCCCCTCCTCCCACCGTCATGATGGCCCGGAGAGACGGGCGCCGCTAAGATACCTGCGTCGCGTCCGGCGTCAGGGGAGGTACAGGGTGGCGGTAGATTTCGGGGTGTTCGTGCCGCAGGGTTGGAAGATGGACCTGGTCGGGATAGAGGACCCCTACCAGCAGTACGAGGCGATGACGCGGGTGGCGAAGGTGGCGGACGAAACGGGGGCCTACGACTCCATCTGGGTCTACGACCACTTCCACACCGTCCCCGAGCCTACAAGGGAGACCACCTTCGAGGCGTGGACCATCAGCGCGGGGCTCGCGAGGGACACCGAGCGCGTCAAGATCGGCCAGATGGTCACCTGCAACGGCTACCGAAACCCGGCCCTACTCGCCAAGATGGCCTCCACGGTGGACGTAATGAGCAATGGGCGTCTTCTGTGCGGCATCGGGGCTGGCTGGTACGAGCACGAGTGGCTCGCCTACGGCTACGGCTTCCCCGAGGTGCCGGAGAGGATGCGGATGTTCAAGGAGGCGTGCGAGATCATCCACCGCATGTTCACCGAGGACGACGTCGTCTTCGACGGCGAGTTCTACAAGGTGGACCGCCCCATCAACGAGCCCAAGGGGATAAGCTCGCCCCACCCGCCCATCTGGATCGGGGGCGGCGGAGAGAAGGTCACCCTCAAGCTCGTCGCCCGCTACGGCGACGCCTGCAACGTCGGCGGCGGCAACCTGGACACCATCAAACACAAGTTCGAGGTCCTCAAGGGCCACTGCGAGAACGAGAACCGACCCTACGAGGACATCACCCGCTCGACCAGCATAAACGCCTACCTGCTAGAACCCGGCGCGAACCCGGAGGAGGCCACCAGGGAGGCCCGCGGCCCCAGAAGCTACGACGAGTACAGCCAGGAGTTCATGGTCGGCACCGCGGACGAGATAGTCGGGCGCCTCCAACCGCTGGTAGACGCCGGCGTCAACTACTTCATAACCTACCTGCCCCGCGTCGCCCACGAGCCGGAGATGGTCGAGCGCTTCGCCACAGAGGTGATTCCGAACGTGGGATAGAGGTTCTAGGTTTTGAGGGGTGGTGGACCGCGGTCGCAGCGGATCGTTGCCCCGCAATCGGACCCGGTCTCGATCTGGAGTCCCTGGCCGCGCGTCGTACCCCTTGAGCCTAAAAACCTCGAACCTGAGAGCTACCCGGCCGGTTTGTCCACCCATTCGGACTCGGGGGTGATGTTCGGTTCGGGTCTCTTGCCAGGGCCGTCGAGATGACGGTCGTTCGGCCCGTGCTAACCGGCGCGTTTCCTCCAGGCTCCTGAGAGCTTCGAGCCGAGCTCCCCAAGGGTCATGAGCCCGGCGGCCTGCTGGTCCTGGTAGGCGCTCCGCAGGAGATCGCACTCGTGGAGCTTCTCCGCCCACCCTGCCGCTTCCTTCGCCAGACGTGGCAAGACGTGGCAAGCAGCCGACCTTCAAGCAGCCGACCGTCGATCCCAACCGTACGCTATGCCCCAATTCATGCGATCCTGCCGGAATTACCGGCAATGTCCGTGCTCGTCGAAGTCGATCATCTCGCCGTCGGGCCCTCGGCTTCCCCCCGGGCGGGAAGGTCACTCCAGAACTGCGTCAGGGCCTCGGCGGCGGGCTCCGGCTTTTCGGACGGCCAATAGTGCGGGGCGTCCGTCAGCACCGCCACCCGTGCGCCCGCGCGTTCGGCGGCCCACTCGTGCTGCTCACGCGTTCCGTTGCCATCGCCGGCGTCCCCTGCCGCGTACATGGCAAGACCCGGGCGCACCCGCGCGTTCGCGAGCTGCTCACCCGCCTCGCTCATCGCCGGCTGCGCGGCCGACCGCAGCAGCGACAGGACGGCGCGACCCATGCCGGGGTTCATGCCGGCCGCGACCGCCTCGGCCGCATCGCCGGTCATGCCGAGGCTTGCGACCACGGCCCGTCGCCTTTCGAGGTCGCCAGCGAACAGCTCGCGCGCGGATTCCTCACCCTTCTCGGGGGTCTGCCAGATCTGCGCCAGCGGGTGCCACACGAAGCCGGGGGCGAACACTCCCAGGGCGTCCGAAGCCCAGCTGCGCAACAGTTCGGGATGGTGCATCGCGATCTGCACCACGTGCGCCCCGCCCCAATCGTGCCCGACCAGATCCACCGGTTCACCGAACGCCTCGAGGCGCGAGGCCAGCCAACGGCGATACGCCGCAACCGAAGGCCGGAACGACGACGAGGCCGGCGCGCCGAAACCGGGCGGGGACAGCGTGAAGACGTCGTCGCGATCCAGCGCGGAAATCAAAGGATTCCAGACCGGGGCGCTCTCCGGGTTTCCGTGAACCAGAACGAGGGGGGTGGACGTTGCCATGGGTACCTCCGGGTTTGCGTGGGATAGCACGAGCGGGGTGGACGTTGCTGTGGACACCAATGAAGATACCGCCGCGGCGTGGCGGGGGCGTGGCGGGGCACGGCTGATGGGAGACGAACCCCAGCCTCCGTAGCGGTAATGTTGAGGAAGCTACCGGCGGGGGCAAGGCAACGTTCCCGACAGGGACGTTGACGGTATTACCCGGACGACGGCTACGCGCGTCCAGGATCCGTCCGTGCGAGCCCGCGCGCCGAACAGAGTTCGCGGGTAATCCGGACAAACGCGCTCGGGGTCGGGGACGGCCATTTGTCCCTGTGCCGCACGAGTTGGGTCACCACCGCGATGCCCGCGCCGGCCAGGCGGCACCGCTTTATCGCCTCGACGCTGTTGAACCCGAGCGCCGCCGGTCCTTTCGACGCCGCGCCCTTGGTCGCGCTCGCGAACAGGCACCGGTACGCGCCCGCCTTCCTCGGTGAGCAGCACCGCCACGCTGGCGAGGTCCCGAGGACCGACCGCGGGCAAGCGGGCGGGGAGGGGCAAGCCCGGACCCGCCCGACGGAAGCCCCCGAGGTGAACTTCGGAGAACCCTCGGGGCGAAGTTCGTGGAATTCAACGATTCTCGGACGGGACCAAACCTCAGGGAGCGGTCACGCTTGGCCGAGAACCGGGGAGGCCGAACGGGTTTCGTCCTCCTGGGTAGTCGGCATCGCGCGGGAGCCATCCCGGGGGACGCGCCGGCCTGTTGACGTCCCTCCCGTCCCGAGCGGACTTGGGTCCTGCCACGGTCCTTGACACGTCCCCGTCACGCGGACCGAGTATCGTACCGTGCAGGTCGGCACGATCGGTGCCACCTCCGCACGCGGCGGCTACCAGAACACGAGAGAGAACTCATGAGACCGGAGGAAGGCAATGGTTCGGGGGTCTTGACGGAGATCTGTTTCGTGTGGCCCATCGCGGCGGGCAAGGAGGAGGAGTGGCGCCGCGCCTTGCAGGAGCTCGAGGGCTCGCGCTCGGCGGACTTCGGACGGATGAGGTCGCGCTTGGGGATCGACGCGGTGGGGGTATGGTTGCAGCGGACCCGGCGTGGGGATCTGGCCGTGGTACGCATGGAGTTGGACGATCCCCTTGAAGCGGTCTCGATGCTGGCGGGCTCTGAGGAGGGCTTCGAGAGATGGTTGAAGCGCAAGATCGGCGAGTTCCACGGGGTGGACGTGGCGCGCGCGGGTACGAAAGCGGCCCCCGAGCTCGTCTTCCGTGCCGGATCTTGAGAAGCGGGCGCGGTGCGTTCCCCGGTGGCATCCAACGCGTGATCCTGTTTCGGATCTTCTACCCGTTCCAGTGCCGCTCGCTCGGCGACTCGGCGCTCGAGATCGGGCTCTTCTCGAACCGCTGGGTTTACGCCAGCATAGGGACGATAGACGCGCCCCGCTCCCGCCGCATGGGAAGCACCTTGGGCGTCCGGTCGTGCTTGGCTCGGACCGGTCCCGGTCGCGACCCAGCAAGAGGACGATCTCCTCGCACCCGCCGCACGCAACAGCCAGACGCCCCGATGCCTCTGCCTTCGCCGTCTTGGCCAACGTTCCCCCTCCGCCGCGCCTCGTGTGTCACCTTGAGCCTATCCGAGTGCGGCGTGGTCCGGCAAGGTGGAGCAGCGGGGTGAGGCAGGGGTCGGTTGAGGACCAGGCGGAGCTGAGATCGAGGTGCACGGACCGCGCGGAGAAGACGGCTAAAAAAGCCCACAGGTCCCAGTGCCCAACCGACCGGGTCCGATACAACGAAAGCTCGGTACGGCCCTGTATGCGTAGCTCGCGCTTCAGAAAGTGTCTCAGCAAGGGCCCAGGAACCGCTCGCCGTCGAGGTGCATGAAGTCACCGCGAGGCGAACGCCCCCGCGGCACTCTCCGCGGCGCTTGCTCGCGATCGCGGCCGTGGTGACAGGCGCCGTCTCGGCCGAGGTTTCGGAACAGGGAGGAGAGCCCGGGTTCGGTCAGGTGGTCACCGTTTCCTCGCCCTTGCCCCTGATGGGGACGCCGCCGGGGCGGAAGGTGCCCTCGGCCAGCGAGGCCTCGATGTCCTCCAGGCTGCGCCCGGCGACCTCGGGGAAGTAGCGCCACACGAACACGAACGCCAGCACGTTGAACCCGGCATACATCCACATCGTGGGGCCGACCCCGATCAGCTCGATCGTCGGGAGCAGGGTGAGGGTGATGACCACGTTGGAGCCCCACAACGTCGCCGACTGCGCGCTGGTCCCGGCGCCCCGCACGCCCAGCGGGTAGATCTCAGATCCGGTCAACCAGCCCATCACTTGCAACCCGCCCGCCGTAAAGAGCATGAACGCGATCAGGCAGGCGATGATGAAAGGGGCCGAGCCGGCGCTAACGGTCCCGGTCAGGAACACCACACCGAGCACGAAGAGGGCGAGCGCCGCGCCGGGGGTCATTATCAGGGAGAGCCTCCGCCGCCCGACGCGGTCCACGATAAGCAGCCCGAGGCAGTTCATGATCACGTACGTCACGGCGAGCGCGACGCTCACGTACAGCGCTCCGGACTCTTCGAACCCGACGCCCGTCAGGATGGTCGGCGAGTAGTAGACGATCATCTCGATGCCGCTTAGCTGGGTGAACAGCGCCATCCCGCAGCCCATGACGAGGGCGGGGCGCACCCACGGCTGGCCGAGCCCCTTCCAACCGCGCGTCGAGGCCTGACGCCTCTCCTTCTCCACCTCCACGACCTCGCCCAGCTCGTCCTCGACGTCGTCCTCGCCCCGCACCCGCCTGAGGTTGTCCCGGGCGTCCTCGACCCGGTCGACCTTGACCAGCCAGCGCGGGCTCTCGGGCGCCCGCAGCATCAGGAGCAGCAGCGCCGCCGCGGGGACCGCGGCCATCCCGATCATCCACCGCCACGAGAACTGCTGGCTGGCGCCCACGATCGTCGCGGTCAATATGCCTATCCCGATCGCCACCTGGAAGGCCAGCACGAGGCGCCCGCGGACCTGCGGCGGGGAGAGCTCTGCGACGAACATGGGCACCGTCTGCGTCGCCCCCCCAACGGCCATGCCGAGGAGCACCCGCGAAAGCGCGAGCGTGAGCTCCGTCGGCGAGATGCTGCACAGAACGGTCCCGACCACGAACACGGCCGAGATGATCAGAATGGTCCGCTTGCGCCCCAAGCGCTCCGAGAGGCGCGCGCCGACGAGCGCACCAATAACGGCGCCAACCAGGATCCCCGTCGCGATGACCGACTGCCAGCCGGAACCGATGCCGAATTCGTCCGTGATCTGCAGCAAAGCCCCGGAGATAATGCCGGTGTCGTAGCCATAGAGAAAGCCCGCTATCGCCGACACCACCGCCGTCGCCGCCAAGATCGGGGTCACCCGCGGGTTGCCAGCTCCCGCCGCGCGCGCGTCCTCTGCCACCCAGTACTCCTCTCGTCGGTCGGCGGCGCCCGCCTCCGTCCGACCGGAGCCTTCTCGCCGCCCTCTCCCCTGTCCCAGACCGTTCAGACATCGTTGTCCGAACGAGTATCGGGCAATCTAAACGGTCGAGACAATGGTGTCAAGGCCCTAGCGCACCGTTCGGGGTGCGCGCGGTTGGGCTAGGGGGAGAGTCCCGGGGCGCAGCCGCACGACTCCCGCACGATCAGCTCGGTCGGCAGGACGAGGCGTTGGGGTTCGGGGCGGCCCCGGCCCTCGAGGCGGTCGAAGAGCGTCTCGGCGGCGCGGCGGCCCAACTCGGCGGCCGGTTGGCGGACGAGGGTGAAGCGGGGGCGCAGGACGTGGGCGAGTTCGAAGTCGTCGAAGCCGATCACGGCGACGTCATCGGGGACGCGCAGCCCCAGGTCTTCGATGGCCCTCAGCGCCCCGAGGGCGGTCAGGATGTTGGCGGCGAACAGGGCCGTGGGGGGGTCGGGCGCTTCCAGGAGGCCCTTCGTGGCCTCCTCGCCCTGCTCGATGCTGTGGGCGTCGAGGGTGTGTAGGGGTTCCAGATCCGCGGCCTTCAGCGCCTGCTTGTAGCCGTCCAGGCGTTTGCGGGCGGTGTAATAGTGGCGGACGTCGCCGACGAAGGCGACGCGTTCGTGGCCGTGCCATATAAGGTGCTCCGTGGCCTCCCGCGCGCCGGCGCGATTCTCGACGAGCACCGAGTCGGTCCGGACGCCCTCTGCCGGCCGGTCGAACGCGACGACCGGGAGGCCGGCCCGTTGCTCGGCCTTCAGGCGGCCGTTTCGGCCCCGGGCGGGGACGAGCAGCAACCCGTCGACCTGGCGCTGCGCGAGCAGCCCGACGTATGCGTCCTCCGTGGAGAGATCCGCGTGGGAGTCGCAGAGGATCAGGGCGTGCCCGTGTTCCTGGGCCACCCCCTCGATCGCTTGGGCGCAGACGGCCATGAAGGGGTTCGAGACGTCGTCGACCACCAACCCGATCGTGCGGGAGCGCCGCCCCTTGAGGCTGCGGGCGAGTTCGTTCGGCCGGTAGCCCAGCCTCTCGACCACCTCCGCCACCCGGACCGCCATCGCCGCGTTCACGGTCGGTTCCCCGTTCACGACGCGGGAGGCCGTCTTGATCGAGACCCCCGCCTCGAGGGCGACGTCCCGCAGCGTGATCCTATTGCCGAATCCTGGAGTGAACGTGTCGGGCATGGTCGAAGACAACGCTATCACCGGGCCGCGTCGTGGGCAATGGGCCGTCCTCGCGTGCGCGAGGACCGGGAGCCGGGAAGCCTGAGACGCCTTATGAGGACAGGGCGAGCGCCGGTAGGTGCGAGGTGGCGGCAAGGGCCAGGACCGTCGAAACTGCGGATCTTTTTCGAGAAGCGGACGAGCTGGTCATTATCCCTCCCCCCGGGTACGGTTGGGGGAGGCCTAACGCCGATTGCGGAGTGGGGCGAGCCGTACCCGGCGGGCCAGGGCGTCCACGGCCTCCGGGTCGACAACCCCGGCGGTGATGGTGAGTGCGTTGGCCGCCGCGCAGGCCGTGCCGTAGGCGGCCGCGTCGGGCACCGAGGCGCCGCGGGCGACGGCGAGGAGGAGCCCGGCGGCGAGCGAGTCGCCGGAGCCTATGGGGTTTCGGGCCTCTACCCGCGGGGGTTCCACGATCCATCGTCCGCCTGCCGCCTCCCCGAGCACGGATCCCGACGCCCCCATGGACACCAACGCCCACCGCGCCCCCGACCCGACCAGAGCGTCGACGGCGGCGAGGGCTTCCGCCTCGGGGTCTTCGCCGGGGTCGAGCCCCAGCGCGGCCGACGCCTCCTGCAGGTTGGGTTTGACGAGGAAGGGACGCGCGGCGAGGGACGAGCGTAGCAGGGGCCCCTGCGCGTCCACGAGCGCCGGCACGCCGGCATCGCGCGCGGCCCGTACGAACCGGGCGTAGGCGTCGTCGGGGACGCCGGGCGGCACGGAGCCGGTAAGGCAGAGGACCTTGGCCTCCGGCAGCCGTCCGGTCACCGCCGCCTCGAGCGCGGCTATGTCCCCTTCGGAGACGGGTGGCGCCTCCTCCACCAGCTCCGTGACGGGTCCTCCGTCGGGAAGCAGGGTGACGCAGGTGCGCGTCGGGGCGTCATCCTCGACCCAGACTGCGTCGTGCACCACTTCCTCCGCGGCGAGCTCGCGCGCGACGAAGCGGCCGGCGTCGCCGCCCAGGAAGGTCGCCACCACCGCCCGTCCCCCGAGGGTGGTGACCACCCGGGCGGCGTTGACGACCTTCCCCGACGCCGTGACCTGCACCTCGGATGCCCGGTTCACCTCGCCGGCCCTGAGGCTCGCGAAGCGCATCGTCCGCTGCACCGCGGGCGTCCCGCCAACGCACAGGATCACGGCGGCCTACCCCGCCTTGGGAGGCGCCCCGGAGCCTCCCGCGTAGCGCGGCCGCTTGCCCCTCGTCCGGGGGCGGCCGGGCGGAGACGACCGCGACCGACGCGGCCGGTCTCCGAACCCCACGACCAATGCTCCCCCGACCCCGCTCGGCCCAACCCTTCCCCTCCCCGTACCGGACAGGTTCATTAAGCGCCCGCCCGCCGGATTTTGTCAAACGCGACCCGACCCGCGGCGGCCCCGGAACCTCGTCTGTTATGATGCGATCGTTGCGGAAGCGGCAGCCGCGGGGCGATTCGGGAGAGCAGAGGGCGGGAGACGGAGCCTGCGCGGGCACAAGGAGGAGACGCATGCTAGCAGCCGTGTTCGACGGCCCCGGCGAGATGGAGGTAAGGGAGGTCGACACGCCCGAGGTCGGGGCGGGCGAGGTACTCGTAGCGGTGGGGGCCAACACCGTGTGCGGGACGGACGTGCGCATCTTGCGCGGCGAGAAGACCGGTGGCGTGCGCCCGCCCACCATCCTGGGCCACGAGTTCGCCGGGCACGTCGCGGCCGTGGGAGAAGGGGTGAAGGGCTACGAGGTGGGGACGACGGTGGCGATGGCCCCGATCGTTCCGTGCCGCAGGTGCTTCTACTGCCAACACGACATGGAGAACGTCTGCGAGAACCGCAGAGGCATGGGCGAGGAGATCGACGGCGGCCTGAGCCAGTACGTGCGCGTCCCCGCCGAGGCCGTGGATGCGGGCTGCCTCTTCGTCGCGAGTGGGGACCTGCCCCCGGAGCAGCTCGCCCTCGCCGAGCCCCTCTCTTGCTGCGTCTACGGGCAGCGCCGCTCGCGGGTGGGCTTGGACGACACGGTCGTGGTCATGGGCGGGGGACCCATAGGGTTCTTCCACGTCCAGCTCGCGCTCCTGGCCGGGGCGAAGACCGTGATCGTGAGCGAACCCTCCGCCTCCCGCCGGGAGTTCGCGAAAGGCCTAGGCGCTCAGATCGCGGTGGACCCCACCAGCGGGGACCTCCCCGGGGTCGTGGCCGAGGCCACGGGCGGGCTTGGCGCGGACGTAGTGATCCTGTGCATCGGGCTGCCCGCGCTGGTCAACCAGTCCTTCGAGCTCGCCCGTAAGGGGGGGCGCGTCAACGTTTTCGCGGGTCCGTCGGGTGGGGGACGGGCCGAGATAGCCTCGGGCCTCATCCATTACGACGAGCTCGAGATCACGGGCTCTACCGGCTCGCGACGCTCGGACTACGGGGTGGCCCTCGGGCTCATCGAGTCGAGGCGCGTGAAGGTAGACGGGATGTTGACCCACCGCTTTCCGCTCGAAGAGACCGTGGAGGCCATCGACTTGGCGGCTAGCGGCGAGGGCATAAAGGTAGCGGTGATGCCGTGAAGGCTCGATCGGCGTCGGGAGGGGCAGCGCCGCGGGAAGAAGAACGTACTGGGCGAAGGTACGAACGGGCGCGGGGACGGGCTCTTGCTTGGGGCGGGTCTGGGAACTTCGAAACCTAAGGCCCCTCGCCAGGCCGGACGGCGAGGTGTCGCGTCGGCCGAGAGGGCGAGCCGTGCCGGCGCGCCCCGGCTGAGGCGAGCACGGCGCCGAGGGCGTACGGTGGGCGGACTTCGTTCTTACCCGCACCCAGGTACTCGAGAGAGCCTCACCCACCACCGGGGGGCGCAAAGTAATCGGGGGCCAGAGACGCGAGAACGGGGCCCTCAAGCAAGCTTCGACACCTGCACCAGGCCGGATCACCGGTCATCTGGATTCTGCTCGACCCGGGCCGGGCGCGGGAACTTTGTCTCGAACTCGACGCCGTGGACTACCGGCAGCGTCGCCTCCGGTCCACAACATCGACCCTTACCTCGCCCGTCCCGTAATCCAGGATGCCGTTATCAGCCTCGCCCGTGCCGGGTTTGGTCCGGCACGGGCGATCCGCGTTCCTTCAGCTCGTAGGCGCCTCCCCCAGGGCGGTGTCTTCCTCCATCTGAAATTCGGCGAGGGCGTGGGCCATGGGGCGGGTGGCCGGGTAAAGATCTCTGTAGACGCGGTAA
>CADCUW010000551.1 GCA_902805985.1 uncultured Rubrobacteraceae bacterium | reverse complement strand
CATACAGGGCCACGGAGCTCGCCGCCCTCGTCCTCGAAGGCAAACCTTTCGAGGAGGCAGCCAGAGAGGCCACGAACTCCTGGACCGGCTCCCTCGAAGAAGACCACCGCCGCGCCCTGAACCTCCTACAGACCCAACGCGACGCGCTGCTGCGGACGATGTCCGGCCGAATGACGCCCGCGCAACTCGCCGAGTACCTGGAGGTCACCCAGGACCAGTTCCTCGAGCTCGTCCGCCCCCCCACCCCCCAACCGATGACCCAAGAGACGGCCGACGAAGGGGCCGAAGACCCGCCGAGTTAACCAGACAACAAACCCTCCCCGACGGATGCGGTACCATCTTTATATGCAACACGCACATAGATACCTGAGGCCGGTTCGCACGGAGGCCCGCCACCGATGAACGGTACGGTGGGTCTGGCGTTGCGGGACGGCGTCTGCGTCGAGGTACGCGAGATACGGGCCGGGGACGCGGCGGCGTTGCAGCGGCTCGTGGGGCGGTCGAGCGACCGGACGGTGCGGCTGCGTTTCTTCGGCCCGCTGAAGCGTCTCTCCGACGGGCAGGCGCGGCGGTTCGCGGAGGTGGACGGCAGGGACCGGTACGCGCTGGTGGCGCTCGATCCTGAAGACCCCGAAGAGATAGTCGCCGTGGTGCGTTACGAGAGGGAGGCCGGCACCGACTCGGCCGAGTACGCGGCGCTCGTGCAGGACACGTTCCAGGAGCGGGGCCTCGGCATCGGGCTCACGCGGTACCTGATCGAGGCTGCCCGACAGAACGGCTTGGAGCGACTCTACGCCCTCGTCATGCGCGAGAACACCGGGATGCTGCACCTGCTGCGCAGCCTCGACCTCCCCGAGCGCAAGCGGTGGGAGGACGGCGCCGAGCACATCGAGATAGACCTCAGGCCCTCTTCGGCGGCCTAGGAGCCGGTCAGCACGCCGCCTGCCGGCGGGGCTCCCAGCATCCCGGCTTTCCAGAACAACCCCGACGCGCGAAAGGGCCGGGGCATTGCGCCCCGGCCCAAGCTGACAAACTGGGTTGTGACCAGCTGGAGTGCTCCTTTACACCCGCTCGAAGATCGCGGCGATGCCCATGCCGCCGCCGATGCAGAGGGTGACGAGGCCGTAGCGGCCGTTCGTGCGGGCCAGGTGGTGAAGGATCTTGACGGTCAGCACCGCGCCGGTGGCGCCTATAGGGTGGCCGAGGGCGACGGCGCCGCCGACCGGGTTGAGCTTCTCCTCGGGCACTTCCAGCTCGCGCCCGACGGCGATGGCTATCGAGGAGAAGGCCTCGTTCGCCTCGACGGCGTCAAGGTCATCGACCGAGAGGCCGGCCTTCTTCATCGCCATTCTGGAGGCCGGGATCATGCCCGTGCCCATCACGGACGGGTCGACGCCGGCGACGGCCGCGCTGACGAGCCTGCCGGCTACGGGCATGCCGAGCTCCTCGGCCTTCTTCTCGCTTGAGACGAGCATCATGGCCGCGCCGTCGTTGATGCCGCTGGCGTTGGCGGCGGTTACGGTGCCGCCCTCCTTCTTGAAGACCGTCTTGAGCTTCTGCAGGCCCTCCACGCTCGCGTTGGACCGGATGTGCTCGTCGGTGGTGAACGGAACCTTCTCTTTCTTCTGACGGACCTCCACGGGCACGATCTGGCCGTCGAAGAGCTCGTCTTCGTGGGCCTGGGCCGCCCGCTGGTGGCTGCGCACCGCGTACGCATCCGAGTCCTCGCGGGTGATGCCGTACTCCTCGGCGACGTTCTCGGCCGTCACGCCCATGTGGTAGTCGTTGAAGACGTCCCACAGGCCGTCGTAGACCATGTGGTCCTGGATCTCCGCGCTTGGCATCCCCATCCTGTAGCCATAGCGGGCCTTGTCCAGGAGGAACGGCGCCCGGTCCATGTTCTCGATCCCGCCGGCCATCACCACGTCGGCGTCGCCTAAAGCCACCTCCTGGGCGGCGGAGATTATGGCCTGCAAGCCCGAGCCGCACATCCTGTTCAGGGTCATGCCCGGGGTCGTCACCGGCAGACCCGTCTTCATCCCGACCTGGCGGCCGGGGTTCATGCCCTGGCCGGCCGAGAGGATGTTGCCGACGATGATCTGGTCGACCTGCTCCCCCTCTATGCCGGAGCGGCTGAGGACTTCCTTGCCCACCGTCGCCCCGAGGTCCGTGGCCGGCGTGTCCTTGAGCGCGCCTCCGAACGTACCTATGGCCGTCCTGAGGGGCGTCGAGATCACTATCTCAGTGCCGTTTCCGTTACCGAAGCTCACCTTTTCTCCTTCCCTCTGTACTTGCTCAGAAGCATACATCAAAAAGTGAGGCCCGGACCAATTGGTCCGGGCCTCTTGAAACCTGCGATAGAGCTTCGGGTTACTTCCTGGCCTGCCTCTGTGCCTCGTCCAGGGTGCCCCGGTAGTAAGAGAACATCGAGTTCAGGAAGTCCATGTAGGCGTTGGCGCCCTCCTGGGCGAGCGCCTGGGAGGCCTCCTGCTGCTTGCGCTGCTGCTCGATCAGGTCGTCCGCCAGCGCCCGGTTGTTGGACGCCTGGTTCCTCAGGTTGTTGATGACCCCGTTGAAGAACTCCTGCGTGAGCTGCGCGTTGAGCTCCTGCGCGGAGACCGACCGGTCAGCCAGAGCCTGGTAAGACTCCTTGATGGCGCCGGCGAACTTCTCGGCCGCCTCGTTTACCTGCTTCTGCTGTTTCTGATCCATATCAGTCATCCTCTCTTCTGAAACTCTTGCGATAGGCCGGTGTTCCCACCCACCCGTGCCGCCCGCTAAACGGAGAGAGGGGGCAAGCCCGAAAGCCCGCCCCCTCCTTCCGCGCGCCGGTCTCTCCGGTCCTATCTGGCGACCCTCCCGGCGGCCCTCCCGGCGGCCCGCAGGCCCTCCTTATAGTAGGAGAGGGGCGCATAGGCGAGGTCCGTGTAGGCGTCGAGGGACTGCCCGACGAGCGTCTGGTACGCCTCGCGCTGCTTCTCGACGTGCTCGACGAGATCCCGCGTCATCGCCCGGTTGCTCTCGACCTGGTGGCGCAACTCCTTGATGGCGTCGTCGACCAGGCCCTGGGCGAACCTGACGTTCCGC
>CADCUW010000550.1 GCA_902805985.1 uncultured Rubrobacteraceae bacterium | reverse complement strand
CCCGCGGTAGGCCTCGCCGTTCAGGCCGCGCGCGGGCAGGCCGGCGTCGAGGTCGGCCGTGTGGGGCGAGCAGACCTGCAGGACGTGCGAGATGTGCAGCCGCAGGAGGAGCTGGACGCGGTCGTCCCCGGGGACCCGCACGTCACAGACCGCCCACAGCTCATCCCACGCCTTCGCGTGGCGTTCAAAGGCTTCGTCGTAGGTCCCGTAGCGGCCGACGGCCTTGCCGGCGTTGCTCAGCGGCTCGTTGATGGCGTGGTCGCGCGAGTTGTAGAAGGCGACCATCTTCTCGACTCGTACGGGTTCTCCTTGCGTGACTTCGAATGAGAGCACCTGGTGGATGTAGTCCTGCATCTGGTAGAGGTTCCGGTCCACATGGAGCGGCCCCGTCTCGCCGTGGACCCTGGTGCGGGCCGCCTCGGCGACGTAGAGGCGCGACTGGCGGGTCCTGGCCTCGAGCGCGATGATCTCGGGCCCGAACGTCCTTGGGGAGACCGGATCTAGGTGGCGACCTTCGAGCTGTTGGTAGCGGGCCACGCCCTTGTTCGTGACCCGGCCGTCCAGGGCGGAGATGATCTCGACCCTCCCCGACCAGTTCTCCGGCGTGATGGTCCACAGCATGGCGGCCTGGTGCATGTCGGCCATGCTCACGAAACGGCGGTTCTCAAGCGTAGTCTCGCGGCCCGCCCGGTCTCGGATACGGAGGGAGCGCACGAGGGTGGCGGTGCGGACGTCGTACTCGTGGCGGTAGGAGAGGACCTCGACGTTGCCCATGCCGACGGCCTCCTCCCCCTCGATCCTCAGCTCCAGCGAGAGCCAGTTCGGTAGGTTGACCAGGTCCTCGTTGAGAACCGGCACCCCGTTCATGATGGTGGTCTCCCGGTTGAACCCGCCGTGGGTGTAGGTGCCGGGGTAGCTCACTCCGTCGGCGTCGGACCAAGCCATAGCCCCCCGGGTGCAGAAGTAGCCGTTGCCGGTGGAGGTCATCGCCTCGCGCAGCCCCTCTTCCTCTGGGACGAAGCTGTCGAACGCGAGCGTCCAGTTCTTCATGAGATTCCCTTCTCTACGTAGCGGAGAGTTGGTGGCCCCGCTCCTTGTGGCGGACGGCCAAGTCGGCCAGGGAGACGGGTGCGTAGTCTTCGGCGTGCCCGGCCTCCTGCCCGAACGCCTCCATGCGCGCTCGGACGACCCCGCCCATCGCGGCGCGAGCTGACACCAGGTAGTAGCGCGGGTCGAACTCGCCCGGGTCCTCGGCAAACGGTTTGCGGATCGCCCCGGTCGCGGCCAGGCGCAGGGCGGTGTCCACGTTGGCATCGCGCACCTCGTGCTCTATGCCCTCTCGCATCTCGCGCACGGGAAGTATCTCCGGATAGACCTCCGCGGCGTCCTCCATAATGATCGCCCGCACCTGCCCGAGGTTGTTGACGTTGAAGGCGCCGACGCCGTAGCCGCCTTTCGTGGCCTCGTCCAGCAGCTGACGCATCGTTACCGGTGGCACGGTATGTCCTCCCCTTTGTACGTCGGTTTGAGACCTGGTGGCATGCGGGCACGACGAGCAGCCGGCCATCGCGCCCTCCGGTCCTCGCGCAGCCCGAGCTGTCGCCGGAGCTGTCGCCGGAGCCGCCCCGTCACGGGCCCGTCCTCCCGAGCAATTGCTTCTTGCTCGCGCAGCAGACGAGTGCCTCCTGGCCGTCCGGGAGCGCGACGCGGCACGGCCCCGCCACCAGACCGGAGGCGAACCTCTGGGCGTAGTGGCACCTCCCGCAGCACCCGGAGGTGTCGACGAAGCCCATCTTCTCCAATCCCCCGCAGCCCACAGCGTCCGACCCGGTGACCCTCGGATTCGTTTGCTGCCCGCCCCTCCTCATACGCGTGGTCGTCCTCTCCAATGCGGGCACGTTCTCGCTCCGGCCGACGGCCATCAGCGCGCGAGGGTGTCCAAGAACCGCTCCACCTCCTCCGTCGTGTGGAGAACGTAGTCTGCGGAGGTGGTCCGCCCGGCCACCTCCGGGGCGTCGGCGTGGCCCACGAAGATGCCCAGCCCCCTTCCTGCCAGGGCCTCGAAGGCGTCCTCATCGGTTACGTCGTCGCCCACGTACACAGGCACCACGTCGTCACGGTCGAGATCCAGGGCTTCGAGCAGGTACAGGACGGCCTTGCCCTTGTCCCACTCTATTTTGGGTTGGATCTCGTAGACCATCTTGCCGGGCGTCACCTTTAGATCTTCGGAACGCTCGGCGAGGAGGTTGCCCACTATCTGCTTTATCCTCGGCCGCTCCTCCTCCGAGACGAGCCGGTAGTGGACCGCGACGGAGGTCTTCTTGGGCTCGACCGAGGCGCCCTGAAAAGGTCCGATCTCTTCTTCCAATCTGGTCTTGACCTCGTCGACGAGGTTATCGAACCCGCCGCCAGCGTCGTGTTGGATGGTGCCCTCGTCGGGGCTCCAGATATCGAAACCGTGGCTGCCCGCCACGATCAGGTCGTCGAGCCCCATGAGTTCCTGGACGACCGTCCGGTCTCGCCCGCTGACCACGCACACCGTACACCTCCTGGCAAGCCTCTCGACGGCCTCCCTCATGCTCTCCGAAATGATCGCCTCCTCCGGCCGGTCCACTATCGGCGTGAGCGTGCCGTCGTAGTCGAGGAACACGGCGGGGCGCTTCCCCCCACCAAGGCGCCGATCAAGGCCGCCCGCGTTCTCCAGGGCGTGCGGTAAGTTCTCTATGTTCCTGCCCATCCCGTCCCTCCTCCGGCGTTTTCGATGCGCTGGTGCACCACGTCAGGCAGCGTTTGGGGATCCTCAACCACCCAACGAGGCTCCAGGAATCCGGCCACGCGGATCCCCTGGCGGCGAGCCGCCACGCGGCGGAGATTGCGGCGGGATCACGAACGCCGCCTCGCCGACGGCCTTCTATGCCCACGCGGATTCGCGTTCGCGGAACTGCTTTGGGGTGTAGCGCTCGATCCACTGACGGTACTCCCGCACGTCGCGTTCGGCGCGCTCCCTGTCCCATCCGCAGTGCTTGATCGCGACCTCCGCGGCGGCCTCGGCCACGTCCAGGGCGTTGTCCGGGCCGTAGCCGACCA
>CADCUW010000549.1 GCA_902805985.1 uncultured Rubrobacteraceae bacterium | reverse complement strand
CGATGGGCACACTCTAACAGGACCGACGGTGCCAGTCTCCAACGTCTGCCCGGGGGCCGTACGCCGGGGCCGGCTAGGGGCGTCCCTTCGTTGACCTACTTCCGAGAACCCCCTCAGACCGAAGTTCGCGGAATAAGCCTTCCACGTACTCCGGTGAATAGGACACCTACTACCATTGAAGTCGCGCGGTGCCGAACCGACAACTACGGCAGCATCCCTTTTGCGAGCACCGGAGTCGCGGCCACGTTCGACAGGGGGCGAAAGAAGTAGTACCCCTGGGCCAAGTCGCATCCGATCTTTTTCAAGCTGGCGACCTGCTGCTCCGTCTCTACCCCCTCGGCGACGACGCGTAGTCCCAGCGCGTGGGCGAGCCCGAGCACGCCCGAGACTAACACTTCGTCTTCGAGGTCGGTGCCAAGCCCGCTGACGAAGCTGCGGTCTATCTTCAGCGTGTCCACGGGGAAGCGCTTCAGGTAGGAGAGCGAAGAGTAGCCGGTCCCGAAGTCGTCGACGGCCACCTTTATGTCCAGTGCCTTCAACTTCTCCAGCACGGCGCCGGTTGCCGGGGCGTCCTCCATCAGGACGCTCTCGGTGATCTCAAGTTCCAGACACGCGGGGTCGAGCCCCGTTTTCTCGAGGACTTCGGCGACCTCTGCCGCTAGGTCCGGCTGGCGGAACTGCTTGGCCGAGAGGTTGACGTTGGCCACCACGGGCTGCGTGCGGGGGTGGAGATCCTGCCAGCAGCGTACCTGCGCGCAGGCCTCCTCGAGGACCCACCGTCCGAGCGGGACGATCAGGCCGGTCTCTTCGGCGAGCGGGATGAACTCGGCGGGCAACAGCAGGCCTCGCCGCGGTTGGTGCCACCGCGCCAGCGCTTCCACGTGGTCGACAGCGCCCGTCTTGAGGTCGACCTTCGGCTGGTACTGGAGGACGAACTCCTCGCGCTCCAGGGCCGCCCTGAGGTCGTTGACCATGCGCAACCGCGAGCGCCTGCGCGCTTGTATGGCCGGATCGTAGGTGGCGTAGCGGGCCTTGCCAAGCCTCTTGGCCTCGTACATCGCGGCGTCCGCCCGCCCCAGGAGGGCCTCCCCCCGGTCGGGGTCCGACGGGCCGTGCGGCGCCACGCCGACGCTGGCGGAGACGAAGACGCGTTCGCCGGCCAAAGAGAACGGGGTGTCGAGGCATTCGAGGAGCCGCTCCGCCAGCTGCGCGGCGACGCTTCCCCCCGCCTCGTCTTCCACCAGGACCACGAACTCGTCGCCGGCGAAGCGCGCGAGGGTGTCCTCGTTCCTCAGGCACCCGCGCAGGCGCTTGGCCACCGCGACCAGCAGCTGGTTGCCCGCCTCGTGGCCCAAGGAGTCGTTGACGTCCTTGAAGTTGTCCAGGTCCATGAACAGGGCCGACACGTGCCGCCCGCTTCGGGCCTTGCGGGCCACGGCCTGCCCGAGGCGCTCGACGAACATCGCCCGGTTGGGCAGGCCAGTGAGCGGGTCGTGGGAGGCCCGGTGCTCCATCTCCTCCTCCAGGGCCCTGCGCTCGGTGACGTCGTTCTGGATGCCGACGAAGTGGGTGACGGCCCCATCCCCGTCGCGCACCGGCGCGACG
The DNA here is from genome assembly GCA_902805985.1 of uncultured Rubrobacteraceae bacterium. Lineage (GTDB taxonomy): Bacteria > Actinomycetota > Rubrobacteria > Rubrobacterales > Rubrobacteraceae > Rubrobacter_D. Next base: position 1,489 of record CADCUW010000549.1, on the reverse strand, counting down.
TACATCTCGTTGAAGAAGTCCGAGCCGTCCTTCCTGCGGTTGCGCACCACCCCGTAGAACTCCCGCCCCTCGGCCACCGCCCTGCGCAGCTCGGCGACCTCCTCGAGGTCGGAGTACGGGCCCTGAAGGAAGCGGGGGTTGCGGCCGAGGATCTCCTCGAGGGGGTACCCGGTGATGTGCTCGGCGGCGGGGTTGGCGTAGACGGCGGGGCTGTCGGGCTGCGCGGCGTCCGTGATGATGACGGCGTTGGCGCACGCAGAGACGGCCAGCTCCAGGAGCCTCTTGCCCCCGTCCGGCAAGTCTCCTAACGGAGAGCTGTTTCGCACGCCCGGCTTCTCCGGCACCAACGCCTAGCCCGCCCGCCCGTTCGAAGAGCCGTCGTGGCCGTCAGTGTGGGCGGAGGTGATCTCGTGGATGCCGATCCACTGCTCCATCAGGGCGACCCTCACCGCCTCGGTCCTGGAGCGCACCCCTATCTTCTCGTAGACGTTTGCCAGGTGGCGCTTGATCGTCGCCTCAGAGAGGTGCAGCTCCTCGCCGATGAGCCGGTTGGAGAGGCCGCGCGCGGCCAGTATCATAACCTCCGTCTCCCTCTCTGAGAGCCCGCCCACAGGCCCCTCGCCTATCCTCTGGAGCAGGGCGCGGGGCATGGAGACCACCACGTTCTGCCCCGACGGCTCGCGGCTCACGGAGCCTATGGTGGCCACGAGCTCCTCGGCCGAGGAGGTCTTGTGCAGGTAGGCGTCTATGCCCATCTTCGATATTGCCTGCAGGTAGCGGAGGTTGTCCCACATGGTGAGAACCACGATCCTGGATCCGGGCGAGGCCTTGCTCAGCCCCTCGATGATCTCTTGGGCGGTCTTGGGCTGCATGTCCAGCTGCGTGACGATCACGTCCGGCTTCGTCTCGCGAACCCGCTCGGCGGCTTCGGGGCCTGTGGAGGAGGCGCCAACCACCTCTACCCCTTCGCGGGAGGCGAGGATGGCCTCAAGGCCCTGCCTGAACATGGTGTGGTCGTCCGCGAGGTGCACACGTACGGGCATTCTTGCCCCTTCCGCATGAACAAGGTCCATGCACGAAGAAGCCACGGAGATCGCCCACGTCTATCGACGGGTCACTCACCCCATTATACCCGGACCACGCCCGCGAGCATCCGAGTGGACCGGACACGACCGTTTCTTGACGAACTTCTTAGAACCCCCTCAGCCCGAAGTTCCGAGAACCGTGCTACCCGTAGTTGAGCGGGCATAGGAAAGATACGCTACATGAGTGATGCGATGCCCCGCGTCGCCGGCCGGGGGCAGGGTACCGCCGGGATGCGAGACCGGGGGCCTCCTAGCTGTTCTCGATGCCCTGTTCCGCCCAGGGCGCGCCGGCCCTCACGATCCACCGCAAGGCATCGAACACCCGCCTGAGGTCGTGGGCGCGCTGGGGGGCGTCTTCGCGGACGAGGGCCAGGTAAGGAGCGACGAAGGCCCACTCTTCGTCG
>CADCUW010000548.1 GCA_902805985.1 uncultured Rubrobacteraceae bacterium | reverse complement strand
CGACGACTCCGGCAACGTCGTCGTGATCCCGGGCCGCGAGGGGCGCAATATCGAGTGGGAGAACCTGCTCGACTCCGTGGAGAACAACATCTTCGAGGGCAAGCGCGAGTACCAGGTAAACACCAACGCCGAGCAGCCCAGGTACACCACCGCCGGCCTCGAAGCCAAGAAGCCGACCGAGCTTATCGGCTCGTACAAGACCAACTACACGGCGACCACCGACCAGGGCGCCGAGCGCGCGGAGAACCTCGAGATCGCCTCGAACGCCGTGAACGGCACGTTCGTCGCCCCCGGCGAGACCTTCTCCATGGTCGAGAATGTCCAGTACGCGAACTACAACAAGGCGCACGTTATCGTGGACAGCGCAGAGGAGGTCGCCGAGGGCGGCGGTCTCTGCCAGGTTACCTCTACGCTCTACAACGCGGTTCTCTACGCTGGCCTGCCGGTGGTAGAGCGTCATCCGCACGATTCGCAGTTGCCCTACATCAGGCCCGGGATGGACGCGACGTTGTGGTATGGCGACAAGACGACGACCGAAGACGACACGGACATGAAGTTCAAGAACAACACGGAAGGCTACGTGCTCATCGAGGAGTTCGTCTCGGACGACGGGTACATGTACGCCAACGTCTACGGCGTCCCGAACAACACAGAAGTGGAGATGACGTCCAAGGAAGTCTGGATGACCGAAGACGCCTCTGAATGGGTCACGTACTACGAGCGGAGCAAGAACGGTGAGGTCGTCTATGAGGATAGCTGGAAGAGCCCGTACAGCGCCCTCTACGACGAGAAGGGTAAGAAGATCCCGACGCCAAAGGTCCCGATAGCCGAGGTCGACGGCTCTTACAACGGGGTGGACTTCAGTGCCCTCGAGTAACTAGCCGCAGGCCAACGGACAGACAAGAGAGGCCCCCGGTTTCGAAACCGGGGGCCTCTCTTGTCTTTCTGGCCGCTGAGGACGGCCGGATCTAGCGGTCTCGACTAGAGCGTGAGCGCCTTCTGTCCGTTCAGTACGTCCTCGGGCCTGCCGCCGGCGCGGAGCAGGACAGCCTCGCCGCCTATGAGGAGCACCTCTGCGGGGGAGGGGTGGCTAAGGAAGCCGAGGTTGGAGGCCGAGTAGCCGTAGGCGCCGCTGTAGAAGACGCCTATGAGGTCGCCGACCTCGGGGGCCGCCAGCGGGATGTTGTTGCCGAACGAGTCGAGCGGGGTGCAGCAGGGGCCGGCTACCGCCACACCCTCCTCCGGGACGGCCCCGTCCATGCGGGTGAGGTTCAGGAGCGGGTAGGCCTTGCGGAAGACCTGGCCCATGTTGCCCGTGGCGGTGAGGTGGTGGTTCATACCGCCGTCGGTGACGGCGAAGGTCTTTCCCCGCGTCTCCTTCACGTCCACGACGCGTGTGACGTAGACGCCGGCGTCGGCGACGAGGTAGCGGCCGAGCTCGAAGAGGAAGCGGCAGCCCTCGAGGCGGGGGTCGGAGCGGTAGCTTGAGACGATCTCGCGCAGGCCCTCGCCGAAGCGGTCGAGGTCGAACTCGCTCGTCTTCTCGAAGTAGGGGACGCCGAAGCCGCCGCCGAAGTCGATCATCTCCAAAGCGTAGCCCGCGTGGTCGGCGGCCTCCAGAGCGATGTCGAAGATGTTACGGCAGTGCTCGAGCAGCGGGTCCACCTCGAAGACCTGCGTGGCCGTGTAGACGTGGACGCCGCGCAAGGTTAGGCTCTCGTGGGAGAGGACCTTCTCCACCGCCTCGGCGAGGTCGGCCTGGTCCATGCCGAACTGGCCTACCGTGCCGCCCATGCGCATCCCGCTCCCCATGAGCTGGGCTTCGGGGTTGATCCGCAAGCCCACGCCCATCCTGACCCCGGCCTCCTCGGCTATCCGTGCCAGGCGCTCTATCTCGCCGAGCGACTCGACGTTGACGGCGTGGATGCCCTCGTCGACGGCCATCTTCAGCTCTTCATCCGTCTTGGCGGGACCTGCGAAGACGATGTCCTCCGGCGCGAAGCCCGCGGCGCGGGCCACTATGAGCTCTCCCGAGGAGGCGACCTCGCCGCCGGCGCCTGCCCTGGCTATGAGCGAGCAGACGGCGAGGTTCGGGTTCGCCTTCAGGGAGTAGGCGACCTCGGTGCCGATGGCTTCCCGGACGCGGCGGACGCGGTCCGAGATCATCCCGGCGTGGTAGAGGTAGAAAGGCGAGCCGTAGCGCTCGGCTATCTCGGAGACCGGGACGCCGCCCGGGGCGAACTCCCCGCCCTCCGCACCGGAGCCGCCGAAGCGCCCTGCTAGATCGTTGGCCTTATCCGTTTGTGTAAGCACTGCTGATCCCCTTGCGGTCGATCTTGCCGTTCGCGTTCTTCGGGAGCTCGTCCCTGACGATGATCTCTCTCGGGATCATGTACGGCGGGCCGTTCTTTATGGCGTACTCCCTGATGGCGTCTATCGCCCCGTCTTCGCCGCCGTCCTTCAGGGAGATCACGGCTATCACGTCGTGGCCTACGGCGGGGTTCTCGACCCCGAAGGCGCAGGCCTCGTGTACCATCCCGGAGCCGAGCAGGAGGTTCTCGACCTCCTCGGGGCTCAGGCGGTAGCCCTGGTTCTTGATCATGGCGTCCTCGCGCCCAAGGAAGTACAGGTACCCCTCCTCGTCCCGCGTCACGGTGTCCCCCGAGTAGACGACCCGCTCCACGTCGAGGAGCTCCGGCGGGGCGAGCGGGTTGGGCCGGTAGGCCTTACGGGTAGCCTCCTCGTTGCCCCAGTAGCCCATCGCCACGGTTGGGCCGCGGTGGACCAGCTCTCCCGGCTCCCCGGGGGCCGCCTCCTTGCCCTCCTTGTCTATGACCATGATCTCGGTGTTCGGGATGGCCTTGCCGATGCAGTTGCCCTGCTCGGGGCTTGAGCGGTGGAGCTCTTTCGGGTCGAGGTAGGTCGAGCGGAACGCCTCCGTGAGGCCGTACATCAGGTAGATCTTCGTCCCTGCGGGCTCGAGCAGGTTCCTCAACTCGTCGAGGTTCGCCTGCGGTATCCGGCCGCCGGTATTGGCGAGGTAGCGCAGGTGCGTGAGCGGGTTCTCCCGCAGGCTCTTCGCGCTCCGGATCAGGAGCG
>CADCUW010000547.1 GCA_902805985.1 uncultured Rubrobacteraceae bacterium | reverse complement strand
GCGTACTGTCCCTCGTCCCTGGCGTCGAGCACGAGCGCGTCGCCGGTCCGGCCCGCGGAGAGAACCTCTTCGGCCTCCTTGCGCCAGCCGTCCCTGGTCTTCGGGGTGAACGTCGCGGGGGCGGGGTCCGGAACCTCGGCGGTGGTCGGGCGGCCCTCGGCGGTCCACCTGTTCCAGCCGCCGTCAAGGACGGAGACGCGGTCGTGGCCGTAGTACGTCAGCGCCCACCACAGGCGGGTCGCGAACTGGCCGCCGGCGTGGTCGTAGACGACGACGTGGGTCCCATCGCCGATGCCGAGGGAACCCATGAGGTCGGCGAAACGGTCGGGCTGGGAGACCTGGGCGGGGACTGGGTCGTCCGGGTCGGTTATGTCGCGGGTCCAGTCCACGAAGACGGCGCCGGGGAGGTGGGCCTCGTCGTACTCCTCGCGGGCGGGGAGGTACTCGGCCCTCTGGCGGCCTTCGCCGAGGTCTGTCTTCTTGACGTAACCGCGGATGTCCACGACGCGCAGGTCCCGCTCCTCGAGGTGGTCCTGCAGCCAGCCGGTCCGGGCCAGGGGGTCGAAGGTCTCCAAGCGTTACTCCTCTCCGAAGAGGTTGTGTTCGCGGGCGAAGGATTCGGCCAGCCTGCGGGCGCGGGCAGGGTCGTCCTTGGCGAGGCGGCCCTCGACGACCTCGCCCTGGAGGTAGTCCTTGAGCGGTTTGATCCAACGCCCCGGGGGCCTGCCGAACAGTTCCATGAGGTCGTTGCCATCGAGCGGGCTCTCCAGCCGCTCGATGGCGTCCTCGCTCCTAACCTCGTCTACGCGGTCGCGCAGGCTCTCCCAAGACGCGACGGCGACCTGGCGCCTCCTGGGGGCGCTGCCGGTAATGTCCGCCCGGGCGAGCTTGAGGAGCATGTCCACGTCGGCCAGCACCCGGTCGCCCCGATCCAGGTACGTGTCCCGGACGAAGCGCCTGACGGCCGAGTCGCTCCACGGGTCGCGCCCCACCGCGTAGCCCATCGGGCGCATGTGGTGGGCGACGAGGTGGGCGACGGCGTCGACGTCGTCTCTCGGGTACGCCAGGCGCTTCATGGCCCGGCGCGCGATGGCGGCGCCGACGTTCTCGTGGCCGTAGAAGTGGATCTTCCTCGGGATGGTGCGCGCGCCGCAGGCCTCGCACTCGCCCTCATGGGGCGTGTTCTGCGTGCTCTTGGCGCCGCAGTAAGTGCAGCGGTGCTCGTAGACGAGCGTGCGCGGCTTGCCGATGTCGTGGAAAAAGGCCGCCTTGCGCAAGATGGGATCGGGGGCGACGCTGGAGACCACGATCAGGGTGTGCTCGAAGACGTCCTTGTGGTGGAACTCGGCCTCCTGCTCGACCTCCACCGTCTCCATGAACTCCGGCACGATAAACGGCATGAGCCCGAGGCGCACGAGCGATCTCAGGCCCGACGAGACGTTCTCAGAGCGCAGGACCTTCTCGAACTCGTCCCTGATGCGCTCGGCGCTTATGCTCCCCAACCAGTGGGCGTTCTCCCGGATCGCCGCCTCGAGGTCCGTCGTCAGCGCGAAGGGCTTCTCGGGCCTCGACAGGGTCGTCTCGAAGCGGACCGCGCGCAGCATCCGCAAGGGGTCGTCGCGCATCCGGTCCAGCGGCTCCCCCACGGCCCGGATCACGCCGTTCTCGAGATCCTTGCGGCCGTCGAAAGGGTCCAGGATAACGCCGGTCAGAGCGTCGGCAGCTATGGCGTTTATCGTGAAGTCGCGCCGGGCCAGGTCCTCCTCCAGGCTCTCCCCGAAGCGGACCTCGGGGTGCCGGCTCCCTTCTGTATAAAGGTCGCTCCGGTACGTCGTGACCTCGACCTCGAAGCCGCCGACCACGGCCCCTATCGTCCCGAAGCGCTCCCCGACGTCCCACAGGTGCTCCGCGTGCGGCCTGAGCAGGCGCTTGATCTCCTTTGGCCTCGCCCCCGTCGTCGCGTCGGCATCCGGCCCCGCCACCCCGAGCAGTCCGTCCCGCACGTACCCGCCGACCAGGTACAGCTCGTGCCCGGCATCCCGGAACGCTTCGCCGAGGCGCCCGATGGGCCCGGGGACCTCCAGCTTTTTCACGTCAGCCATCATCGTCATAGGATTCTAGTACGCCTGGGGGCGAGGATCACGGCCGGCGGTATGCCGAGGGCGGCCCGCCGCTCAGGCGGAGATGGCGGCTTCGCGGGAGTTGAAGACCTCGAAGAAGTCTTTGAAGCCGGTGACGGAGAAGATGCGGTCGACGGCGTCTGAGGGGGCGGCGAGGCGTAGGGCGACGCCGCGCTTCTGGAGGGCCTCCTTGGAGCGGACGAGGGCCGAGAGAGCCGTCGAGTCCATGAAGGCCACGCCGCTCATGTCCACGACGACGGCCCCCACGCCGTTGTTCTCCGAGGCGCGCTCGATGGCGCCCTGTACCTTGGGGGAGGTGTGCAGGTCCATCTCGCCGCGGACGGCGACGACGGAGTAAGCGTTGGCGTGCTCGTCTATGCTGACCTCGAAGTCCGCGCCGATCCCCTCCTCTCTTGTACGCATCCCGTAAGGCCTACGGATATTAACCTAAGTGCCCCGCAGGGTAAACCGCCTTTTCCGGGCCGGCGGCGGGTATTTTTCTGCTACTATTCGCGCGATGGAGGGGAGGGATCAGAGCTCGCGCGTGGCGGTCTTCGTGGACGGGGCTAACCTGTACCATGCCATCAAGAGCTACTACAGGGGCGTCCTTGACTACTCCCGCCTCCTGGACGCGGCCGTCGGCGACCGCAGGCTTCTGCGCGCCACGTTCTACATCGTCGAGAAGCAGGAAGCAGACGACGCCCAGAACACCCCCTCGGCCCGCTCCTTCGTCTACAACCTCAACAAGTTCGGCTACAAGGTCCGCTCCAAACCGCTCCAGGTACACGAGACCGTAAGCCCCGAGGGCGAGAGGACCGTCTCCCACAAGGGTGACTGGGACGTAGGCATAGTCGTTGACATGATGCGCCTGGCGGTCCACGCCGACGCCTACGTCCTCGTCTCCGGCGACGGCGACTACGTCGAGGCCGTCGAGTACCTCCAGAGCGAGAAGGGAATCCGGGTAGAGGTAATAAGCGCC
>CADCUW010000546.1 GCA_902805985.1 uncultured Rubrobacteraceae bacterium | reverse complement strand
CAGCGCGGGCGCGGCGGGGGGCGGGTTGCTCCTGTCGGGCAAGGCGTCCGCCCAGGACTACAGCAGCGCCTCGGCCAGCGCGAGCGCCTCGGCGAGCGCCAGCGCATCCGCCAGCGCATCCGCCAGCGCCGGTGGCGACATAGAGATCGCCAACTTCGCCCTTACGCTGGAGTTTCTGGAGGAGGAGTTCTACTCGCTGGCGCTTGACGCCGGCGTGCTCTCGGGGGACGCTCTGGCGGTCGTCGAGAACCTCCAGAGCCACGAGGCGCAGCACGCGGAGGCCCTGACGGGTCTGATCGAGCAGTTTGGTGGTACCCCGGTCGCCAAGCCGGAGTTCGTCTTCCCGCCGGAATCCCTGGCGAGCCAGGCGGGCGTACTGGAGCTGGCGAACGTTCTCGAGCCCACCGGCGTGGGCGCCTACCTGGGCGCGGGGCCGCTGATCCAGAGCGATGAAGTGCTGGCTGCCGCCGGGAGCATCGAAGGCGTCGAGGGGGAGCACGTCGTCGCCATCCGGTGGCTGCTGGGCCTCGTACCGTTTGCCAACGAGGCCTTCCCGGCTGCCCTCACCATGGACGAGGTCCTCGCCGCCGTCGCACCGTTCATCATGGGCGGCATGATGGAGACCGGCGGCGGACAGTACCGCGATAGGGACAGCTTCGGCCGGGTCTAACCCGACGCCGAAAGGGAACGCGGTTACCATGAACCGACGTTCCGTCCAGAGGAGCAGGGCGATCTCCGCCCTGCTCCTCTTCGTGCTGCTTCTTGCGCCGGCCTGCGGCCTGGAGATGCCCGGTGGCGGGGACAACCCCGCCGCACGGCAGGAATCTGCGCAGCAGGAAGTAACGGGGGGGAGCCCGGAGGAGATCAAGAAGGCCGCGAAGGGGCAACTCGGGTCGCAAGAGGGATCGCAAGAAGACACGAACGCAGCATCCGAAGCCCCTCAAGAGAGCGCGAGCGTTGAATCCGAAGCCCCGAAGAAAGTCGAAGCGTCAGAAAACCGGGCGCCGGAGGCGCCATCCGTCCACCGCGCGACGGAGGAGAACAGCAGGGGCGACTACACGTACCTGAGCGATCCCGAGATCGACGGGGACCCCAACGCCGTCGTCTTCGTTTCACCGACCGGCTCTTACGATCACAACATCGGGGTCTGGTACGAGCCCGAAAGGCAGAAGTGGGCGATCTTCAACCAAGACCGGGCCGCCGTACCGGCGGGCTCGACCTTTGAGGTGTTCGTCCCTCCGGAGTCGGAGAGGTTCGTCCACGAGGCCACGGAAGCGAGCATCTCTGGGGACAGCACCTACATTGACGATCCCCTCGTCAACGGCGAGCCCGACGCCGAGGTCTCCGTTACCCAGAACTGGAACCCGGGGGGCGGCAACGGCGTCTACAACGACCATGCCGTGGGCGCCCGCTACGACGCCGAGCGGGAGAGGTGGGCTGTCTACAACAGGAAACGCGCCAACATCCCGCAGGGCGCGGCCTTTAACGTGACCGTCTCAGAGCAGGCCCCGGCGGTGGCCGGAAACGTCGCCAGCACCGAGACCGGCGAGGTCCCTGAGTACCGCAATTTCTTCACCGAAGAGGGCAACCCGCAGACGCCGGCGAAGTTCGTCTCCTCCGACTCTTCTACCGGGGCGATACCCATCGTAAAGCCGTTCAACTTCGGGCGGAACCCGGGCGGGCCGGAGGACAAGACGCTCTCGCTGGACATCCCGAAGATAGGGGTTCAGGGCACCCGCGTCTACGACACCCTCTCCGAAGAGAAGCTCAGGGACGGCACGGTCCACGTCCCCGCCACCGGGTACCCGTGGCAGGACGGGGCCAACGTGTTTATCGCGGGGCACCGCATCGGGTTCGAGGGCACGCCCTCCTACTACGTCTTCTACCGCCTCAACGAGCTGGTGGAAGGGGACGAGGTCCGGCTCACGAACGCCGCCGGAAGGGAGTACCTGTACCGCGTGACGGAGCGGAAGGTCGTCGGACCGGACAACGTCGAGGTGATGAACGCGGTGGAAGGTAAATCGCTCATCACGCTCCAAACCTGCACCCTGCCGGACTACAAGGACCGCGTGATAGTCCAGGGGGAACTGGTAGAAGAGCGGGCCTGAGCCGTCACGCCTGCGTGCTAAGATTTTCCCCGTCCGGTCCCTCATGGAGAGCAGGTAGCAGGCTTGCGTGTGAGCGTACTTTCGAGCGGTAGCTCCGGCAACGCCACCTACGTGGAGTGCGGAGCGACCGGCCTCCTGATAGACGCGGGTCTCGCCCGCCGCCGGCTGGAGAACCTGCTCGGCCGCGTCGGCAGGAGCCTCGGCGACATCGACGCTGTACTACTCACGCACGACCACTCGGACCACACCTGCGGGGCCACGGCCCTGCTAAGAGACTACGGCATCCCCGTGCTGGCCCCTCCCGGGGTGCTGGCCGGCTCCAAACACGTCCCCCGGGGGGCCGAGGCTGCCGCGGCCGGGGAGGAGATCTCCATCGGCGACCTCGGGCTCTCCTTCTTCGAGATACCGCACGACTCACCGACCTACGGGGTCAGGATCTCGGGCGACGGGCGCGTCTTCGCGACGGCCACGGACCTCGGTGAGGCGGGGCCGGAGGTCATGCGCTGGATGCGCGGGGCCGAGGCGGCCGTGCTGGAGGCGAACCACGACCCGGAGTGGCTGGCGCGGGGCCCGTACTCCGCGCGGCTGAAGCGCAGGATCTCCTCCCCGCGCGGACACCTCTCCAACCGGCAGGCCGCGCAGGCCGCCACCTCCCTCGCCCCGCACGGCCTCAAGGACCTCGTCCTCGCCCACCTCTCGAAGACGAACAACTCTCCGGCCCGGGCCTGCGGTACCGTGCACGGGGCGCTGCGAGAGGCCGGGTACGCGGGTGTGCGGGTGCGGGCGGCGATCGCGAACCATCCGACGCCCTGGATCGAGGTGGGCACCCCCGCCGAAGCCCCGGAGTACGTCTACCGCTACGCCCGCGGCGACGCCGCCGGCCAGCTCTTCGGCTTCGAGTGATCCGGCGCGCCACCATCGTCGCCGTCGGCAAGCTCAAGGGCTGGCCCGCAGAAGGCTGCGCCGACTACACCAAACGCCTCCGCCGCCACTTCCCGGTCGAGATCGTCGAGGTCGCCGAGGAAGACATGAACCGCCGCACCCGGGAAGAGGTCTTCGCGGCCGAAGGGGAACGCATCTCGAAGCGCGTCCCCGCCGGTTCTCATCTGGTTGCGCTGGACCGCGAACGCGGAAGACGGTTATCTTCGGAAGACCTCGCGCGGCGGCTGGCCTCTCTCGGCGTCTCCGGACAGAGCCACCTCACCCTTCTCATAGGCGGTCCTCTGGGCCTCCCGCCAGGGCTCGTCGGCCATGCTGACGAGGTGTGGTCGTTCGGGGAGATCACGCTCCCCCACGCCCTCGCCCGGGTCGTGCTGCTGGAACAGCTCTACCGGGCCGTCAAGATCGAACGCGGAGAGAAGTACCACTGGTAGGTTCCAGGCTTCAGGCCTGCGACACGGCGCGTTGTCGCGCGGGGCATGAGATTATGGGCTGATCTGGCGGCGCCGTTGGCGCGGTACGGGTCCTCGTGAAGCCGCAAGCGTTTTTACTTAAGCCTGAAACCTGATGCCTGATACCTAACTGCTATATTTACCTATATGCGTTTGCAGATAGACAGGTTCGAGGACGGCGGTTGGGTGGTAGTGCTGCCGTACCCGGACGGACGGAAGAGCTTTGACGTGACAAGAGATTTCTTCCCCGGCGAGGCTTCGGTGGGTGACGTGTTCGACGTGAGGGTCGAGCACGACGGTGAGGAGACGGCGCGGTTGGTGGAGGAGAACCGGCGGTTGCTCGACGGGCTCACAGGGGGTGGTCGGTGAGCTTCGAGGGGCGCCTGTCGGACGACGTCAGGGAGGCTGCCCTGAGGGTCTACGACGTGGAGTTGGAAGACGTCCACGTCGAGCGGCCAAACGATCCCGGGCACGGGGACTTCGCGACGAACGTGGCACTGGTGAACGCGAAGGTTTTCCGGCGCAACCCGAGGGAGGTCGCGGAGAACCTGGTCGGAGCGCTTGAGGCGCCTTACCTGCGGAAGGCCGGTGTCGCCGGGCCCGGCTTCGTGAACTTCTGGCTCTCGGATGAGGCGTTGTGCGCCGAGGTCGGGGCGCTGCTCGAAGCGGGCGACCGTTTCGGGCTGAAGGAGCCCGAGGGTGAGCCCTTCATGCTCGAGTACGTCAGCGTCAACCCCACCGGGCCGATGCACGTCGGGCACGGGCGGCAGGCGGCCTTCGGGGACTCGCTTTCCAGGGTGCTCGAGGCGGCGGGGCGGCCGGTCTACAGGGAGTACTACTTCAACGACGGCGGGAACCAGATCCGCCTCTTCGGCGAGTCCGTGGCCGTCCAGTACGCCGGCATCTACGGCACGGAGTGGCCCGTCTCCGACCCGAACCTGTCGTACCCGGGCGAGTACGTGCGAGAGATAGCGCAAGACCTCGCGGACGAGCGGGGCGAGGCCTACCTCGAGATGCCCCCTGACGAGGCGCTTACCGAGATCTCGGCGTTCGCCACGCGCTGGTGCATGGACGACATCCAGCGGACGCTCGCAAGGGTGCGGGCGCGCTTCGACAATTACTTTAACGAGAAAGACCTCTACGAGTCGGGGGAGATCGAGGCCACGCTCTCCGGGCTCGAGAGGGCCGGGCGCGTCTACGAGAGCGAGGGCGCCCTCTGGCTCGACTCCTCCAGGTTCGGGGACGACAAGGACAGGGTCCTGCGCAAGCGGGACGGTTCCTACACGTACATGGCCCCTGACGTCGCCTACCACCGCAACAAGTACGAGCGGGGCTTCACCACGGCGGTTGACGTGCTCGGGGCTGACCATGCCGGCTACCCGCCCCGCATCCAGGCGGGGCTGCTGGCCCTCGGCCTGCCCGAGGACTTCTACGAGGTCGAGCTCGTGCGGCTCGTCAAGCTCGTACGCGAGGGCGAGCAGGTCAAGTTCAGCAAGCGGGCCGGCAACTTCGTGACGCTCGACGAGCTTCTCGACGAGGTGGGGGAGGACGTGGCGCGGTACTTCTACGTCCGGTCCTCACACAGGAGCGAGATCAACTTCGACCTAGAGCTGGCCGTGAAGCAGTCCGACGAGAACCCCGTCTTCTACGTGCAGTACGCCCACGCCCGCATAGCGAGCATCTTCGAGCGGGCCGGGGTGCGTCAGGAGGAGATCGGGGAAGTCCCCACCGGAGAGCTCGCCCCCGAGGAGCGCCAACTCGTGCTCGAGTTGCTCGACTTTCCCAGGGTGATCCAGAACGCCGCCGACCGGCGTGAGGTCCACCCCATCCCAACCTACCTCGAGACCCTCGCCAACCGCTTCCACCAGTTCTACACGGTCCACCGGGTGCTGGTCGATGATTCGGACCTGCGCGCCCGCAGGCTCGCGCTGTGCGCGGCTAGCAAGGTGGTGCTGCGGACGGGACTTGAGCTCGTCGGCGTCACGGCACCGGAGAAGATGTAGGGCACCCGGGCGGCGCTTCCTTTCCCGCAGGCCTCGTGCCAATGGCTGCCGGTGGCGCGGGCGGTTTTCAAACCCGCCCCTACGGGTGTTTGGCGGACAGGTATTTCGAGGTATGTCGGGGTGGGATGATTCGGGGCCGCGGCCCCAATCCAACTAGAGCGGGGGTTGAGGGGGCTTTGCTATACTTTTCGGGGTATTCCAGGGGTTGGCTAGCGACGGGGAGAGCATGAGCAGAGGCGGCCGGTTGACGATCTGCCAGATCAGCGACATCCACTGCGGCAGCCCGTACTTTATCTCGGACCTCCTGGAGCGCTCCATCCTTGAGATAAACGAGCTCGACCCGGAGGCTGTCGTGGTCTCGGGGGACCTGACGAACGCGGGGTACCGCCAGGAGTTCGAGACGGCCGCGGAGTACATCCGGCGCTTCGACTGCCAGAACGTGATGGTCATCCCCGGCAACCACGATTCGCGCAACGTGGGGTATATCCACTTCGAGCGCCTCTTCGGGGACCGGTACTCGTGCATCGAGTTCGAGGACGCCGTGATGGTCGGCATAGACTCTTCTGAGCCTGACCTCAACGACGGCCGGGTGGGGCGAGAGCACTACGACTTTATCCACGACACCTTCGCCAAGACCGAGGACAAGCTCAAGATATTCGTGATCCACCACCACCTGATCCCGATCCCCGGGACGGGCCGGGAGCGCAACATCATCTACGACGCCGGGGACGTGCTCGAGTTGCTCGCCGACACACGGGTCGACCTCGTCCTCTCCGGGCACAAGCACGTGCCGTACTCGTGGAAGCTGGAGGACATGTTCATAGTGAACGCGGGTACCGCCTCGACGACGCGCCTGCGCGGCAACACGCGACCCTGCTACAACGTCATCGAGATCGAGGACGGGCGGGTGAGGGTCTTCCGCAAGTACCCGTTCAAGGACCGCGAGTTGATCGTGGACTTCGACGCGCGGACCCACGAGTACCGCCACTACGAGGAGATCCAGGGCGACGGACGACCCGGGGACCGCGGCCAGCGGCGGACGATCAGCTAGAGCTCCGTGCGGGCGCTCTTTCTCATAGACGGCGAGCACTACCCGCCCGTCGTCCTCGACGCCATGCGAAGCGTCACGGGTTCGATGGGCGCCTCGGGTGTGGCGGCGGCGTTTCTCGGCGGCACGGAGAAGCTCAAGGAGGGAACGGACTACGGCCTGCCGCTCGTGCACGGCGCCGACCCCGTCTCCGCGGTCGCCCGGGCCCTCTCGGAGTACGCGGTGGACGTCGTCGTAGACCTCTCCGACGAGCCCGTGGTCGGCTACCGGGAGAGGATGCGGATAGCCTCCCACGCCCTCGCCGCTGGCGCCCGCTACGTCGGCAGCGACTTCGAGATGAGGCCGCCCGAACTGCGCGACGTCTCCACCAAGCCATCCCTCGCGGTCGTGGGGACGGGCAAGCGGGTGGGGAAGACGGCCGTCTCGGGTTATCTGGCGCGGCTCCTGGCCCGGGAGGGGTTCGATCCAGGGGTCGTCTCGATGGGGCGCGGGGGGCCGCCGCGCCCGGAGGTGATAGAGGGCCACAAGCTGGAGGTCGGGAGCGCGTACCTGCTCGAAGCCCTGGAGCGGGGGGCGCACGCGGCGAGCGACTACTACGAGACGGCGGCCCTCAGCCGGGTGACGACGGTCGGGTGCCGGAGGTGCGGCGGCGGGTTCGCCGGGGAGCCGTTCGTCTCGAACGTGCTCGAAGGCGCCGAGATCGCCAACGGGCTCGACACGGGCGTGACGCTCTTCGACGGCTCAGGGGCGGCGATGCCGCCGGTCAAGGTGGACGCGAGGATACTGGTCGCGGGCGCGCACCAGGACCCCGAGTACGTCGTGGGCTACCTGGGGGCTTACCGGGTCATGATCTCCGACCTCGTCCTCCTGACCATGAGCGAGGAGCCGATGGCCGACGGGGCGAAGGTGCGGGACCTCGTCCGGCGGATACGCGAGATCCGGCCCGGCATCAGCGTCGTGCCCACGGTCTTCAGGCCCAGGCCCGTGGGCGAGATCTCGGGTAAACGGGTGGCCTACGTCTCGACGGCGCCCGAAGCGGTGCTCGGCAAGCTCGCGCGCCATCTGGAGGAGAGCTACGGCTGCGAGGTCGTGGCCTCTTCCGGCAACCTCTCGGACAGGCGGCGACTGGCGACGGACCTGGACGGGATGCCGCCCGTGGAGGCTTATCTGACGGAGATAAAGGCCGCGGCCGTGGACGTGGTGACCCGGCGCGGGTCTGAGGAGGGGAGGCCCGTCCTCTACTGCGACAACGACCCCGTCGGGGAGGGGCTAGACGGGGAGCTGCTCCGGCTCGCGCGCCGGGCGGTGGCGGAAGGTTGAGGCGGTGGTCGTCGTCCGGGGGAGCGTGTATACTTTGTCCGTCCGATACGTCGGTTCCGATCACTCTGGAAGTAAGGAGCCGCTCCGCGACGTTTCCAAGCACATCCTGCCATCAAAGGCGCCCGTAGAGAACGGGCCACCCTCTGGCCGGCACGGGAGGTCTGGTGAGAGTTTATTAGCGCGGTCGATCCCCGCCCGGGGACCATAGCATCGGTTGCCGTCGAGTACGCGGCCGTAACGGAGATGGTGGCGCTGCAAGTCGCGCGCCTCGAAGGCTCCGGAGATTCCGAGCGGGCCTACACGCTCGCGACGGAGACCTTCAAAGAGGGCCTCGAAAACGTGTTCACCGAGGGCAAGGTGGCGAGCCTGCGCGAGGAGCGCCTCGACGAGAGAGGGCGGGTCCGGGCGCCCAAGAGCGGGCCGGGGGCGCTGAACGTCGGGGACGTGCTCGGCGCGGGCGAGCCGCAGGTTGACCTCGCGGTCGAGCCCATCGAGGGGCTCCAGTTGCTCATCCGGGGCCAGGAAGGCTCTATCGCAGCGGTCGCGGCGGCGCCGCGGGGTTCGATACTTCGGACGCCGGACATGTACATGAGCAAGCTCATCGTCGGCCCCGGGGCGAAGGGGACCATAGACATAGACGCGCCCGTCGGGGAGAACGTCCGGGCCATCGCGAAGGCCATCAAGCGGCGGCCGGAGGAGATCACCGTCGCCGTCCTCGACCGGGAGCGGCACGAGAACCTGATCCAGGAGATCCGGGAGACGGGCGCCAGGATCCAGATCCGCCCCGAGGGCGACCTGACGCCTGCGATCGCCGTCGGGATGCGCGGGGCCGAGGTCCACGCCATCGTGGGCATCGGGGGCGCCCCCGAGGGTATCCTCGCGGCGGCCGTCATCAAGTGTCTCGGGGGCGAGATGCAGGCCAGGATGTGGCCCACGCAGCGCTCGCAGGTCGAGAAGCTGAAGGAGTACGGGTTCGAGGACCCCGAGATGAAGCTCACGCTGGACGATCTGATCCGGGCCGACGACGTCGTCTTCGCCGCCACCGGCATAACCCAGGGCGAGCCATTGAACGGCGTGAGGTACTTCCGGGGCGGCGCCAGGACCCACACGGTCGTGATGTCCACGGAGCCCCGTGTGGTAAGATTTATGGATACCATCCACGCCCTGGAGCCTGAAGCCGGGCGCAAGGGCTTCCAGCTTTGAAAACTCCTAGAACCGACATAGCAAAAGCCGTACCCCCATCGCAAAACAAGAAGGGCGGAGCATCATCATGACCGAAAAAGCAACCCTGGAGCGCAAGCGCCTGAGCGACCTGCACCAGATCGCCTCGCAGCTTGGCATCAAGCAATACCGCAAGTACCGCAAGCCTGAGCTCGCGGAGATGATCTATCAGGTCGCCACCGAGCAGGCGGGCCAGACGACCGCCGAGGCGACGAACGGCGGCGCCCCTGAGGCGCCGGCCGGCAACGGGAGCGCCGCCACGGCGACCCTTCCCGAGCCCCAGACGGAGCCGGCCCCGGCCGAGGCGGCCGACGGCGCGGTCCAGGAGGCTCCGGCGCCGGAACAGCGTCGACCGCAGCGCCAGGAGGGCAGGCGCGAGGATCGTCGGGACGAGCGCAGGAAGCAGGATGGCAAGCAGCAGGACCGCGGCAGGCAGCAAGACCGCGGCGGCCAGCAGGATGGGCGCGGCGGCGAGGAGAGTTCGCAGAGCGGCATCCTCGACGTGTTGCCCGACGGGTTCGGTTTCCTGAGGACCGGCGGGTACAGCCAGAGCCGGGGCGACGTGTACGTCTCGACCAGCCAGATCAAGCGCTTCAACCTCAGGCGCGGCGACCACGTCGTCGGCCAGATCCGGCCGGCGCGGGAGGGCGAGAAGTACCCGGCGATGGTCCGCATCGAGACCGTCAACGACGAGGAGCCCCAGAAGGGCCGCTGGCGCCAGAACTTCGACGACCTCACCCCGCTCTTCCCGCAGGACCGCCTGCGCCTGGAGTGGAAGCCCAACGACATCGCCCCGCGCGTCATGGACCTCATCACGCCTATCGGCAAGGGCCAGCGCGGTCTGATCGTCTCCCCGCCGAAGGCCGGCAAGACGACGATCCTCAAGCAGATCGCCCAGTCCATAGTGGCCAACTACCCCGAGTCCAAGCTCTTCGTGCTGCTCGCCGACGAGCGGCCGGAGGAGGTTACGGACTGGCAGCGCAGCGTCCAGGAGGCGACGGTCGTGGCCTCCACGTTCGACCAGCCCGCCGACAACCACATAGCGGTGGCCGAGCTCCTGCTGGAGCGGGTCAGGCGCCTGGTCGAGGAGGGCGAGGACGTCGTCGTGATCCTGGACTCCATCACCCGTCTTGCCAGGGCGTACAACCTGGCGGCGCCGGCGAGCGGCCGTATCCTCTCCGGTGGTGTGGACTCCGCGGCGCTCTATCCGCCCAAGCGGTTCTTCGGGGCCGCGCGCAACATCGAGGACGGCGGGTCTCTGACGATACTCGCGAGCGCGCTCGTCGAGACCGGGAGCCGGATGGACGAGGTCATCTACGAGGAGTTCAAGGGTACGGGCAACATGGAGATCCACCTCGAGCGCAAGCTCGCGAACCGCAGGATCTACCCCGCCATCAACATCGAGGACTCCTCGACGCGCAAGGAAGAGCTGCTCATGGAGCCGGCCGAGGCCCAGCGGGTCTGGCAGGTGCGGGGCATATTGAACGCGCTCGACGGGGCGCAGAAGATAGAGCTCCTGATCCAGAAGCTCAAGGAGACCCGCTCCAACGCCGAGTTCCTGCGCGAGATCCAACGCGTCCGCGGCTAGAGGTATCCGGGGGAAGGTCCGCGACGTTTCGGACCTTCCCCGTTTTCGTGGTTAAACTGTAGGGCTTCGAGAACCGAGAGAAGGAAGTTAAGATGAAGAAGGGTATACATCCCGAGTACAGGCCGGTCGTGTTCCGCGACAACAGCGCGGACTTCGCGATCCTCTCCCGCTCGACGATAGAGACGAGCCGCACGGTCACCTGGGAGGACGGCAACGAGTACCCGCTCGTGG
>CADCUW010000545.1 GCA_902805985.1 uncultured Rubrobacteraceae bacterium | reverse complement strand
CGCTTGGCCTCCTCTTCCTCGAGCCTGGCCGTCCGGGACCTCTCGCCCGAGCTGTCCTGTCCCTCCAGGAAGGGCCTGAAGAGGTCCAGCGGAATGGGCAGGATGATCGTGGAGTTCTGGTTGACGGCGATCTCGCCCATCGTCTGGAAGAGCCTGAGCTGCAGCGCCGTCGGGCTCTCGAGGCGGTCGGCGGCCTGCCTGAGGCGCTCGGAGGCCTGGTACTCGCCCTCGGCGGCGATGATCTTGGCGCGACGCTCGCGCTCGCTCTCGGCCTGCCGGGCCATCGCCCGCTGCATCTGCTGCGGTATCTCCACGTCCTTGACCTCGACGACGCTGACCTTGATGCCCCACGGGTCGGTCTGCTTGTCGATGATGCTCTGCAGCTCATCGTTTATCTCGTCGCGGTTGGTCAGGAGGTCGTCGAGGTCCCTCTGGCCGAGCACGCTTCTGAGGGTGGTCTGGCTGATCTGGCTCGTGGCCAAAACGTGGTTCTCGACCTCGATGACGCTCTTGTTCGGATCGACGACCCTGAAGTAGATCACGGCGTTGACCCTGGCTGGGACGTTGTCGCGGGTTATGACGTCCTGGGGGGGGACGTCCATGGTGACGGTCCTCAGGTCTATCTTGACCATCCTGTCCACGAACGGCAGCAGGATGAAGAGCCCTGGCCCCTTGGGGCCGCCCTGCACGCGACCTAAGCGGAAGATCACGCCGCGCTCGTACTCCTTGACGACCTTGATCGCGCTGATAAGCACCGAAGCCACAAACACTGCGATCACCACCAGGGCGATGAACCCGATACCTACCCCAACCGCCTGCAACAAGCCCAAGTTCGCGTGCATCACAGTTCCTCCTCTTGTCCTAATCCTTCGGGTCCACAGACCCGTGGTCGTGGACCCCCTGCGCGGGCACCACCTGCACCGTCCCTCCCTCGCCGAAGCCCACCACGGCCACCTTGCTCCCTACCCCTACCGTCGGCTCGCCGTCCCGCGGGTCGGCTTCCTCAGGGGCGAACGCCAGCACGGCCTTCCACAGCTCGCCGTGCACGAACACCCACCCCGCGGACTGCGCCCTCACGGGGCTCCTGACGGTGCCCACCTCGCCTATCATCCCCTCCTTGCCGGTGAGGGCACGCCTCCCTTTGAGGGCGCGTGAAGAGCCCAACACCCCGAAGATCAGCCCCCCCAAGAGCGCCGCGACGGCCACGATGGCGCCGAGCAACACCCCCGAGTAGGGGACCCCCGCCCAAACCAGCGTCAGTCCCCCAGCGAGCATCATGACGACGCCAACCGCGGCGGGCGCGCCGTGGTTGGTCGCGATGAGGTCCGCGATCAACACCGCGATCCCGAAGAGGATTAGAAGCGCCCCGACCGCCGCCGGTATCAACATCGGTAGAGCGCTGTCGGGCTGGAAGACAAGTATGCTAGCAAGGGCAGCATCATCGGTTGCAGGTGATTGTAGCGCACATCACCACGAGAGCCTCACGAATGTCATCGTAGTCGATAACGATCTGCGAGTAGAATCACCCTTGTTGTAGGCGACGAGCTAGCTCTCGGCGGCCCAGGGCCCCAACGGGGTGGACGAGCCTTCAAAAGCGCCTGTACGCACATTTTGGTCAGGCCGACCGGGCTTCTGGTAAAGGACCGGGGACTTAATCTCCTGCCTACCCCCCCCCGCCCCCGGCCGCGAGGCAGACTGCAGCCTGTGTTCGGTTCGGGCGTGCAGCGCGCGGATCTCCTCTTCGGTGGCATCCACGCCGTGGGCCGAGAGAGTCGGCCTCATCCCTGAGACTATTCCCCCCTCCCAGTCGATGAGCGTGCCGTAGCAATCGAAACTCATCACCCCGTACCCGTCGAAGTCGATCAAATTTGCTGCTCCTCCGGTTTCAACGCTTCCTCTTACACCTCCGCGGGCGCCCCTCACGGGAGCCGACCGAGGCCGCGGCCCGCTGACACCGCCCAATGCGCCGCCGTCCCCGCTCCGCTTCCACGAAGTGGCCGTGCTTTATGGCAAGACCGCGGTCCACCTCCCGGTGTACCTTGAGGAGCCACTGGAGGAAAGCCTTCGCCGCGTCTCGCAGCGTTCTCCCCACCGCTCGCGCTTCACCGCGAACTTGAATCTATCCTTACCGGTCAGTATAGTGAATGTATGACCGAGGAAAAGACTCAAACCGGCAACGGGGGCGAGGGGACGCGGGAGCGGTTGCTAGCCGCCGCCGACGGGCTCTTCTACGGGGGCGGCATCTGCGCCACCGGGGTCAACGCGGTCGCCGAGAGGGCCGGGGTGACCAAGATGACCCTCTACGCCCACTTCTCCTCAAAGGACGAACTGGTGGCCGCCTACCTCGAAGACCACGACCGGCGCTGGCGAGAGTTTCTGGAGGAGACGCTCGCGGGGCACGACGATCCTAAGGACAAGCTCTCGGCCGTCTGCGACGCCTACCGGGGGTGGCTCGCGGCCGGGAACCTCAGGGGGTGCGCCTTCGTCAACTGCGCCGCGGAGTTCCCCGACCCCGGCCATCCCGCCCGAAGGGTGGTGAGGGAGCACAAGGCCGGGGTGCGGGAGCGGCTCGGGGCCCTCGCCGCCGAGGCCGGCGTCATGGATCCCGGTACCCTGGCCGAGCGCGTGTTCGTCGTGCTGGAGGGCGCCTACGTGACCGGCGCCCTGGAGGGCGACGAGGGGGTGCTGGGACGCGCCCGCGAGTTGGTCGCCGATCTCGTGGCGGCCGCCGCCGGGGATCGCCCCTCGCCGGGCGCGTGAAGGGGCGCCGCGGGCGGGGACGAGCGTCGCACGGAAGCCCGAACGGCACCAAGCGGCTGACGCTGGCCGGTTTCCTGGCCATCGCCGTGGCCTTCGGGCCGGCGCGCAACGGCTACGGGCTGTTCATGCCCGAGATCCGCGAGGAGTTCGGCCTCTCCACCGGGGTCCTGGGGCTCATAGCGAGCGCCGCCTACGCCGGCTACCTCGCGGCGCTCCTGGCCGTCGGCGTCCTCGCCTCGCGGACGGGTCCGAGGTTGCCGGTGGTCGTGGGCGGGCTGTGCGGCGCGGGCGGGATGGCGCTGGTGGCCTTCTCGCCCAACCCCGCGGCGCTCACGGCGGGGGT
>CADCUW010000544.1:9486-10912 GCA_902805985.1 uncultured Rubrobacteraceae bacterium | reverse complement strand
GAGAGCCGCAAGAACTCCCGCAACGTACCGCAGTTCCCCGGCACCTTCGTCCGCGTCTCACTACCACGCACGGCAGCCGAAAAGGACACCAAAACCGATGCCTGAAATCCCCAAAACGCCGTTGACTTACGCGTCCCCGGCCGGTACAATCCACTCATATGATTTCACTGACGACAGTGAGGACGGAATTGGCGCCTGAGGAGCGGGCGCAGGTCACCTTCGAGGTTGCCGGCGGCGACTTCGGGGGCAAGCTGATGGTCACGCGCCGGACGGGCCGGGCGGTCCGGGCGGCTTTGGAGGAGGCCCTGATGGATCTTCCCAAGGGCGGGACGTTGTACGTGGACACCCGCGGGATCGAGCTCATGGACTACTCTTTCGCGGACGAGGCGCTGGGGATACTGGCATCCAGGGTGGCGAGCGGGGAGTACGGGGAGCGGCATCTCGTGCTGGTCGAGGAGGATCGGGACCTCTTGGAGAACGTGGAGGCGTCGCTCATGCAGCGCTCGCTCGCCATGATCCGGGTAGACGAGATGGGCGCCAAGCCCGGCATCGTCGGCAAGGTGCCCGACCATCTCATGGACACCCTGCAGGCGATCTACGATGCCGGTTCGATCACGAACACGGCGCTCGCCGCCAAGCTCGGGCTCAACAACACCGCCTGCAACAACCGGGCGACCAGGCTCGCGAAGCTCGGCCTGATCCACCGCAGAACCGAGACCGCCGCACCCGGCGGCCGGCAGTACGCCTACGAGAGGATCGCCTGATGCTTCTTTTTGCTTTCAGTCTCACTAGGTTCAGTGAAGATAACGACGGTGAACGGCACCGGAGGAGGTACAGCCGTGCGTGAGGAGTACATGATCGAGCGTCAGGGCAAGCGTTTCGTCCTGTATGCGGGCTTGTTGGAGGAGGCGCATAGCCGGGGTCTCAGGAGCATCGAGACGGAGCTCTTGCAGGTGCCCGCGGCCGAGAATGGCGACGTGGCGATAGTTCGGGCCGTGGTCCGGATGGAGGACGGGAAGTTCGCGGGGATAGGCGATGCCAGCCCGCAGAACGTCGGCCGCATGATAGCGCCGCACCTGATCCGGATGGCCGAGACCCGCGCCAAGGCCAGGGCGCTTCGGGACGCGATCAACGTCGGCGTCACCGCGTTCGAGGAGCTCGGCGGCGAGGAGGCCGCGCCCGCGGAGAGGACCCCGGCATACGAGGGGGCCGCCGCTTCGCAGCAGGCGTCCGGCGACGGGCGTCAGGCGGCCATGGAGGAGAACAGGGGCGGGTTGCCGGCCACGCGCAAGCAGCTCAACTACCTGGAGGCCCTCGTCTCGGACGTGGTCGAGGACGGTATCGTCCGGTTCGAGGAGATGGTCGGCAAGCCCATAGGCGAGCTCACGCGCGAAGAGGCGAGCGATTGGATCGGCCGCCTCTCCGG
>CADCUW010000544.1:0-9386 GCA_902805985.1 uncultured Rubrobacteraceae bacterium | reverse complement strand
ACTACCTGGAGGCCCTCGTCTCGGACGTGGTCGAGGACGGTATCGTCCGGTTCGAGGAGATGGTCGGCAAGCCCATAGGCGAGCTCACGCGCGAAGAGGCGAGCGATTGGATCGGCCGCCTCTCCGGTAGGGCTGCTTAGTGCAGGGCTCCGCCTGGATCGCAGCGCTCGGCGAGGAGGTCGTCTACGAGGCGGACCTCCCCGCCTGCTGCGCCCGCACCGCGCGGGCCGTCGATGGCTCGTTCGAGTGCCCGGATTGCGGGGCGATGTGGTGCGAGCCGCTGCCCGTCGAGCCCGAGCACGACGCCTTCGCGCGGGGACGGGACGAGCAGAGAGGCGCGGCGTAGGACGACCATGACGACGGGGACGGGGAGGACCGGCGTTGCACGGTATGGGGGACGACAGGCGGCTGTGGAAGCTGCACCGGGAGGAAGTGGCACGGGAGATCCGGGCGCGACGCCGTCCGGGCGGGTTGCGGAACGAGACGGGACGCCTGGCGGCCTTCTGGCGCGAGCTCGGGCTCGACGCCGCGCGGCTCGTCCGAATCTTCGGCAGATCGCCATCAAAGACTCGCAAGCGGAAGGGAGTGACGTGAGGAAGAGAGGTGCCCTCAGGCCGGACACGACGCTCGCTCCGGCAGGCGAGGTCGAGGGGGAGATCTACGTCCAGGCGTTGCCGGCTTGCTGCCTGCGCGCCTTCAAGGAGTCGGCGCTGGCCGACCCCGGTGAGCGGCGGCGGCTCGGCTTCGAGTGCGCGTGCGGGCGGAGTTGGCGGATCACGTCCAGCCTCGACGAGAGGGTTTTGGACCGGTTCGTGACGCACGCCGGGCCGCGGGCCGGCGGCTCCTACCCGGCGGCATAGATCTATCAGACGGAAGGAAGAGGGATGACGCAGATGGCGCAGGACGTTCTCACACAGTACCTCGGCAGAATCCGTTCGGGCAAGCTTCTGGACGCGCGGGAGGAGAAGGATCTCAGCCGTCGCGCGCGCGAGGGTGACGAGACGGCGCGGCGGCGGCTCATCGAGTGCAACCTGCGGCTCGTCATCTCTATCGCCAAGAAGTACAGGGGCCGGGGCGTGCTCTTCGAGGACCTCATCCAGGAGGGGAACGCCGGCCTGATCCGGGCGGTGGAGAAATTCGACCCCGAGATGGGCAACCGCTTCTCGACGTACGCCACCTGGTGGATCCGTCAGGCCGTCACCCGCGCCGTCGCCGACAGCGCCCGCACGGTCCGCCTCCCCGCCCACGTCGTCGACGCCCTCTACCGCCTGCGCCGCGCGGAGAACGCTTTGAGCCTCGAGCTCGGCCGCGACGCCACGGAGGAGGAGCTCGCAGACAGGCTCGACGTGAAGCCCCAGGAGGCCCGGCGCCTGCGCGAGGTCGGACAGCCCATCTCCTCCATCCACGCGAAGATGGGTTCCGAAGACGGCTCGGAGATGGGTGAGTTGCTCCCAGACGAGCGGAGCGGCGAGGACTACGCCCGCGTCGAGGTCGGCCAGTGGGAGATGACGCTCGTCGAGGCGGTCCAGTCCCTGCCGGAGCGCGAGGCGAAGGTCATCCAGATGCGTCACGGCCTCGACGGCAGCCAGACCCGCACCCTGCGCGAGGTCTCAGAGGCCCTCGGCATAAGCCAGGAGCGGGCCCGCCAAGTCGAGATGAAGGCGCTCAGGACAATCCGCACCAGCCGCTACGCCGGAACCCTGCGCCGCGCCCTCTCCGAGGCCGTCTAACCTCTCTTCGTCCCGTGGGCCCGACCGAAAGATAGCGTCAGACCGACCGGCTCGCGTATGGGTGGACCATTCAAGATCCCGGGACGGCCTCGGAGAGGGCGCGGCTCCCCCTCACGAACCAGTCGAGGGTCCTCCTGAGTCCTTCCCTGGCCGGGACGCGGGGCTCCCAGTCGAGGACCTCTCTGGCGCGGGTTATGTCGGGACAGCGTCGACGGGGGTCGTCCTCGGGCAGCGGCCCGAAGGCCATCCCGCCGCCGCTTCCTGAGAGTTCCAGTATGATCTCCGCCACCTCGCGCACGGTGTACTCGACGGGGTTGCCGATGTTGACCGGCCGGGTCTCCCCGGAGCGCATGAGGCGGACGACGCCTTCTATCAGGTCGTCCACGTACTGGATGCTCCTGGTCTGGCCGCCGTCGCCGTAGAGGATTAGGGGCTCGCCGGCGAGCGCCAGGGAGAGGAAGCTCGGCACCATCCGGCCGTCCTCCGGGCGCAGCCTGGGCCCAAAGGTGTTGAAGATGCGGACGATGCGCGTGTCCAAGCCGTGGTGGCGGTGGTAGGCCATCGTCATCGCCTCGGCGTAGCGCTTGGCCTCGTCGTAGACGCCCCGGACGCCGATGGGGTTGACGTTCCCCCGGTAGTCCTCCGGTTGCGGGTGGACGAGCGGGTCGCCGTACACCTCGGAGGTCGAGGCGAGCAGGAAGCGCGCCCCCTTCGCCAGCGAGAGGCCTAAAGAGTTGTGGGTGCCAAGGGCCCCCGCCTTTAGTATGTGTATCGGGATGCGGGCGAAATCCCTGGGGCTCGCGGGCGAGGCGAAGTGGTAGACCTCGTCCAGCTCCCCCGGCACGTCCATGTACGTCGTGACGTCGTGGCGGAGGTGATCGAAGTCCGGGTCTTCCCCCAGGTGGGCGATGTTCTCCAAAGAACCAGTGCTGAAGTCGTCCATGCAGACCACGCGGTAGCCTTCGGCCAGCAGCCGCTCGCAGAGGTGGCTGCCGATAAACCCGGCCCCCCCGGTCACGAGGGCGCGGGGTTTGCCCTTAGCCACGGCCGAAGCCCCGGTAGAGCAGGCCGGCCTCGCGGGCGGCGGCTGGGTCCATGGCGTTGCGCCCGTCCACGAGTAGCTTCGGCGGCTCCATGAGCTCCGCCATCCGGGCGGGGTTGAGGCTCCGGATCTCCTCCCACTCCGTGACCACGACCGCCGCGTGCGCCCCGGCGAGGGCCTCGTAAGGGTCGTAGACGACGTTGAGGGCGGGTGCGAGCCTCGCCGCCGCCTTACCGGCCACGGGGTCGTAGCCGACGGCGTGGGCGCCGTGGGCGTCGAGGGCGCGGGCTATCTCCATGCTCGGGGCCTCGCGCAGATCGTCGGTGTTTGGTTTGAAGGCGAGGCCGAGCAGGGCCACGCGCTTGCCCTCGAGGGCGTCGAGATCTCGCTGGAGTTTCGAGATCACGCGCCGGCGCTGTTGCTCGTTCACGGCGACGGCGGCGTCGAGGAGCACGGGGTCGTGGCCGCGCTCGCGGGCGGTGGAGCGCAGGGCGGCGACGTCTTTCGGGAAGCACGAGCCACCCCACCCGATCCCGGCTCCGAGGAAGCGGGGTCCGATGCGTTCGTCGAGCCCGATGCCGTGGGCGACGCTCGAGACGTCCGCGCCCACGAGTTCGCAGAGGTTCGAGATCTCGTTGATAAAGCTGATCTTGGTCGCCAGAAAGGCGTTGGCGGCGTACTTGATCATCTCTGCGCTCGCCAGGTCGGTGGTCACGAACGGAACCGTCGCCTTCGGGCGGGGGTCGAGCCCGCTCGGGAAGGTCTGCTGGATTACGGGCTCGTACAGCTCCCGCAACCTGTCGAGGGCCTCCCGGGAGTCCGCCCCGACCACGATCCTGTCCGGGTAGAGGGTGTCGTACACGGCGCTACCCTCCCTCAAAAACTCCGGGCAGGAGACGACCCGGAAGTTCACGTCTTTTCCGGAGCCTTCGGCGCCTTCCTGGACCAGCATCGAGACGCGGTCCCCGGAACCTACCGGTACCGTGCTCTTGTTGACCACGATGAGGGGGAGGCTCCTGGGAACCGTGGACTTCGCGAGCGCCTCCCCAATGCCCCGGGCCACCGCCGCCACGCTGGAGAGGTTCGCCGAACCGTCCTCGCCCGGGGGCGTGCCCACCGCGACGAAGACCACGTCCGATTCCCGGACGACCCTCGCCAACTCGCCGGAGCCGGCGAACGACAACCGTCCCTCCCTCACGTTCCGGTCCACCAACACATCCAGGTCCGGCTCGTAGATCGCAACCCTTCCGGCGGAGAGCTCCGCGACGCGCCGCTCGTCCCTGTCCACGCACGCGACCCGGTGCCCGAGGTGCGCCATGCAAGCGCCCGTCACCAGGCCGACGTACCCGCAGCCGATTACCCCGACGTTGAACTCTTCCAATTCTTGCCCCAGAGACCAATCTTCGCCGAACAGAACGCCCACGACACTTTACACGGGGACCCCGATTTCCACCAGCTCCGGGCAACCCTTCCGCGACCACGGGCCGGCCGGTGCCCGCTTCGGAAAGACCCGGGCAAATAGGCTAACCTTCCGACGAGAAGAACCGCAGAAGGGAGCCCGTTGGAGACCACCGAACGCAGCGCCGCGCGCGCAGAAGAGCTTTTTAGAGGTATGGGGGGGGCCGTTCAGGACGGCTTCCCCGCCATCCACTCGCCGGTCCATCACACGGACGCCGGGACCGCGTACCTCAAGGCCCCCGGCGTCGTCATCCTGACCAGGCCACAGACCAACGTCAGGGGTCTCGGCGGGTTTCTGGAGGGCTTCGACCCGGAGCTTCGCTTCCCGGAATACCTCGACGACCCGACAACGCTCCCCGACTCCTCCCAGCTCTGCAAGACGGCGGGTCAGCTCTGTTACGCCTCTTTCGGACCCCGCCGCACGACCAACGAGAACGCCGCATCGTACTTCGAGCGGTTGACCTCGGCCGGACACGGCTCCGTCCTGGAGCACGCGAGCTTCAGCTTCCTGCTCTACGGCATAAGCCGCAGCGTCACCCACGAGCTTGTCCGGCACAGGGCAGGAGCCGGTTTCTCCCAAATCTCGCAGCGGTACGTCTCCGGGGCCGTGTTGCGGTTCGTGGAGCGGCCCGAGTACCAGGAGGACGAGAAGCTGCACCGGCTCTTCGAGGGGCGGGCGGACCGGGCGGCCACGGGATATGAGGAGATGGCGGAGAGGCTTCTGGACCTTCAGGGTGAGGGGCATGCCATGCTTTCGGCGGACCAGAAGACCGACGCCAGAAAGAAGGTGCAGCAGACGGCGCGGTCTCTCCTGCCCAACGAGACCGAGGCGCCGATGGTATTCACGGGGAACATCAGGGCCCTCAGGCACATCATCGAGATGCGGGCCGACGCGCACGCCGAAAGCGAGATCCGGGGCCTCGCCCTCCGGCTCTTCCTCTGCCTGAGGACGGCCGACCCCATCCTCTTCGGCGACTACGAGATCGGCGACCTCCCCGACGGGACGGTCACGGTCTCCACGAAGAACAGGAAGGCGTGACCGGCCCTGACGGGTGCTAACATTTTCCCGGATGGACAGAGCGAGAGGGAGGAGTAGGCGGTGGCTAAGAGCTACGAGGACCTCGTCTCGGAGGCGAAGGCCGAGACGGAGCAGACGGACGTTGGGGCGGTGCACGAGGCGCTCCGTACCGGCGAGAGCGTGACCGTGGTGGACGTGCGGGAGCCTGACGAGTTCGAGGCCGGCCACGTCCCTGGTGCTAAGCCCTTGCCGCGGGGGCTTCTGGAGTACAGGGCGGCGGATGAGCTGCCGGACAAGGACGCCCGCATCGTCGTCCACTGCGCCCTGGGGGGCAGGGGCTCTCTGGCGGCGAAGAGCCTCAAGGAGATGGGCTACACGAACGTCGCGAACATGCAGGGCGGCCTGAGCGCCTGGAGAGAGGAAGGCTACGAGGTCGAGTAGCCCCTCCCCGGCCCGCGGGCTCCTGGCCGTGGGGCTCGGGGCCTTCGGTTTCTTCGGGCTCTTCTGGGGCGTGTTCGCCGTCCTGCTGACGGACCTTGGCCGTGCCTTGGACCTCTCGCCCGGCCCGCTCGGGGCGGCGCTCTTCGTCGGGGCGCTGGCCTCGATCCTCGCCATGGCCACCCTCGGTTGGGCGGCCGACAGGCTGGGACGGAAGGTCTTTTTGATCCTCACCGGGGTCGTGCTGGGCGTTGGGATTTCGGGCCTCGCCCTCTCGGGGGGGTACGCCGCGCTGATCATGACGCTCGTCGTGCTCTACTCGGCCTCGGGCCTCTACGACGTGGGCATAAACTCGGCCGCCGTGGACCTCGAGCAGGCGACCGGACGGCGGTTCATGTCGCTCGTCCACGCCGCCTTCTCCGCCGGCGCGACCGTCGGGGCCATCGGCGCCGGCGTGCTGGTGCAGGCCGGCACGGACTACCGGGCCGTCTACCTCCTCCTGCTCGTTCCGCTCGGGCTGCTGCTCCTCGCCTTCGCGAACACCCGTTTCCCGGCGGGGGATCAGGGCGACCCCGGCGGTGGCATCAGGGGGACCCATTACGCGCTTTACCGGCACCTGCCGCTCCTGCTGGTCGGTGGGATCGCGACGCTCGGGCTCGGCTCGGAGGGCGAGATGGAGCACTGGTCCGGGATCTACCTGCGCGACACCCTGGGCCTTCCGGCCCTCCTCGGCGGCTCCGGGGTCGCCGTCTTCTACGCGGCTATGGCCGTGGGCAGGCTCGGGACCGCGGGCGTGGTGCGGCTCTTCGGCAACCGCCTCACGCTCGTGTGCGCTGGCCTGTTTACCGCCGCTGGGATGGCCCTCGCCCTCGTCACGCGCGAGCCCGTGCTGGTCGTCGGGGGGTTCTTGATCGTGGGCTTAGCTCTCTCCTCCGTGGCGCCGATAGCCTTCTCCGTCGCCGGAGACGTCGCCCCTGGCGGGACGGGCGCGGCCGTCTCCGTGGTCACCACTCTGGGCTACGGCGGGTTCCTGCTAGGCCCCGTCCTGGTCGGCGGGCTCGCCGAAGTCCTCGGCCTGCGGGCCGCGCTCTGGACCATCGCGCTCGCCGGGATCGCCATAGCCCTTCTCGGCGCGAGGGTGTCCACGGACGAGGCGCCAAAAGAGAGGGCCGGCTGAGCTACTCCCCGCGCACGGCGCGGGAGAGACGCTCCTCCGCGGCGAGGACGTCCTCGTCCTCGATCCTCTGGAACAACGGCTTCGCCCCGGTCACGCGGTAGCCCTCGGGCAGGTCCTCAAGGTCTGTCACCCGGGCCACGGGTCCGTCGAAGAAGCCTTGCAGCCGCCCGATGGCCTCGGGGACGTAGGGGGCGGCGTGGTAGGCGATGGAGCCGAGCAGCACGGAGCAGACGTAGAGCGTCGCGCGGGCGCGCTCGGGGTCGTCCCTGCGGGTCTTCCAGGGCGCCTCCGAGTCGAAGAAGCGGTTGGCCCGCCGTCCCATGGCGAGCAGCTCGCCCAGCGCCTCGCGCGGCTTCGGCGCGAGCATTCTCTGCTCGTAGCGCCGCTCTAATTCTTTGAAGTCCTCGAAGACAGCCCGCGCATCGTTCGGCAGCCCTTCCGGCCGGGTCATCTCGCCTTCCGCGTACTTCTCGGCGAAGGAGAGGACGCGGTTTATGTAGTTGCCGAGGTTGCCGATAAGGTCCGAGTTGACCCTGGTCCCGAAGTCCCGCCACGAGAAGGCCACGTCACCGGTCTCCGGCAGGTTCGAGGCGAGGTAGAAGCGCAAGGGGTCGGCCGGGAAGCGGTCGAGCGCCTCGTGCAGCCACACCGCGAGGTTACGACTCGTGGACATCTGCATCGGGCGCCGCTCGCCGTCCACGACGACCTCAAGGTTCATAAACTCGTTGGCCGGGACGTCGTAGGGGAGAACGTACGGTTCCTCGCCGTCCTCCCCGGCGCCCGTGAGCAGGGCCGGCCACACGAGCGCGTGGAAGACCGTGTTGTCCTTCCCGATAAAGTGGAAGAGCCTCGTGTCCGGCTCCTGCCAGTACTCGCGCCAGCGGTCGGGCTCGCCCACGCTCTCGGCCCACTCCATCGTGGAGGAGACGTAGCCGATGCAGGCGTCGAACCAGACGTAGAAGCGCTTGTCCTCGAAGCCCGGCTCGGGCACCGGCACGCCCCACTGGATATCGCGGGTTATGGGCCGCTTCTCCAAGCCCCCGTCGATGATGCCGAGGATGAAGTTCTTGACGGAGGTGCGCCAGTGCTCCTGCCCCGCGACGTACTCCCGCAACCTGTCGGAGAGCTTCGGCAGGTCGAGGTAGAGGTGCGTCGTCTCGCGGACCTCCGCGGGCCCACCTGTCACTTTGGAGTGGGGCTCTATAAGCTCGTAGGCCTCATACCACGAGCCGCAGTTGTCGCACTGGTCGCCCCTGGCCTCCTTGTAGCCGCAGACCGGGCATGTGCCCTCGACGTAGCGGTCCGGCAGGAAGCGGCCCTCGGTTGGGCTGTACATCTGCTTGGACTCGGCCTCCGAGATGTAGCCGCCCTCCTTGAGCTTGCGGTAGAAGAGCTGGGTGTTCTTCGCGTGCAGGGGTGTCGAGGTGCGCGAGAAGTTGTCGAAGCTTATGCCGAAGCGGGCGAACGTCTCCTTCATGTGCGCCCACCAGTAGTCGACGACGTCCTGGGGGTCCTTGCCCTCCCGCTCGGCGGTCAGGGTGATGGGGACGCCGTGCTCGTCCGTGCCGCAGACGTAGACCACGTCCTCGCCCCGCGCCCTCAGGTACCGCACGAAGGCGTCCGCCGGGAGGTAGGCGCCCACGATCTGGCCGACGTGCAACGGCCCGTTGGCGTACGGCAACGCGGATGTGACCAGGTATCGCCTCTTCGTATCGTCCATGATCAAAGAATACCAGCTTGGTAAAGGCTTCAGGTTTCGACCCGCTGGCTTCGGTCTCGCGTCCCTGGGCCGCCACGCCGTTCAGGCTGAACCGGGTATCTCCGGGTGCTAACATGGGCCGCGGTATGCACCCCGAAGAACCCCTACGCGTCTCCTTTCGCCGTCTCGTGCCGGAGGCCCGCGCGCCCGAGAGGGCGCACGCGGGGGACGCCGGGTACGACCTCCGTTCGGTCGAGGGGGCCGAGCTTCGGCCCGGCGGGCGGGCGGTGGTCGGGACAGGGGTCTCGATGGCGATACCGGCCGGGTACGCGGGGCTCGTGTTGCCGAGGAGCGGGCTCGCGGTAAGGCACGGCATCTCCCTGGTCAACACGCCGGGGCTCATAGACTCCGGGTACCGCGGGGAGATAAGGGTCCCCCTCATCAACCATGACCGCGGGGAGACCTTCCTCGTCGAGCCCGGTATGAGGGTCGCCCAACTCGTCCTCGTTCGGGCCGCGGGCGCCGCCTTCGAGCCCGTCGAGTTCCTCGATGCCGGGGCGGACGGCAGGGGGGAGGGCGGCTTCGGCTCGTCGGGGAGGTGACCGTTAGCCGCCAGATATCACCCTTCGGTTTGGAAGAACCTCGATGTTTCTGATCGGTGAGCCTTCCGCGGCTCGGGTCTCTCTACTCTTGGACTAACAGCGGGGCGCCCCGTTCTCGTACGCGGAGGTCGGGGCTTCGCGGGAGAACCCTGGAGAGGTCCCCGGTTACACGGTGGACCACAACCGCGTGAGGTTGGGCTACGGGGAGGAGGTGTTCGGACG
>CADCUW010000543.1 GCA_902805985.1 uncultured Rubrobacteraceae bacterium | reverse complement strand
CGCAATGAAAGGCTGGCTGCGGTAGATCCCGAGGCCGCCTCTGAGGCGCTGCGCCTGCTTTCCGAGAGACGCTTATGGACCTAGTGGCCGAACGCACCCGGGCGCTCAACCGCTTGCATGGGCTTCTGCGTGACCTCGTTCCCGGTGGGGTGGCCGGGAAGCTCTCGGCCGATCGGGCCGCACGCATCCTGCGCGGCATACGGCCCAAGGGCGCTTCGGACCGCCTCCGTAGACGGTTGGCTTCGGAGATCTTGCGCGACGTCAGGACACTGGACCGAAAGATCGCGGACCTGAGCGGGCGCATCGAGGCCGAGGTAGAAGCTTCCGGTAGCACCCTCACCGAGATCTTCGGCGTAGGTCCCATACTGGCCGCAACGATCATAGGGGCGGTCGGCAACGCGGCGCGCTTCCCGACCAAGGCGCACTTCGCCTCCTACGCTGGCACAGCTCCGCTCGAGGCCTCCAGCGGGGGGGCGGTGCGCCACAGGCTCTCGCTGGCCGGCAACCGCAAGCTCAACTACTCCCTGCACATGGTCGCCGTATGCCAGGCCAGGTCCGATGCTCTAGGCGGGACCTACTACCGCAAGAAGATCGCGGAGGGCAAATCCCACAAGGAGGCGTTGCGGTGCCTCAAGAGGCGCATCTCCGATGCCGTCTTCAGGAGCCTCGTGACGGATTCGCAAGCCCCTTCGCGCAGCGCCGCTTGACAAAGAGGAGCCTAGAACCCCCTACGCAGGAAGGTCGCGCGGCCGCGTACCGGGCC
The DNA here is from genome assembly GCA_902805985.1 of uncultured Rubrobacteraceae bacterium. GTDB lineage: Bacteria > Actinomycetota > Rubrobacteria > Rubrobacterales > Rubrobacteraceae > Rubrobacter_D. Next base: position 2,348 of record CADCUW010000543.1, on the reverse strand, counting down.
GGTCCGCTATCTAGGTTTGAGGTCCTGGGTCCGCCGCACGCACAGCTCGAACGCCAGGCGGGCGAAGGCCTCCTCCGTGAGGTCGCTACGAAGCCTCGACCTCCTCTCTTCGGCGATCCAGGAGGCGGCCTCTATCCAAGCCTCCCTTCGCGAGAAGGAATCCCGAGATTCCGAGAAGAAGGCGTCCGGGTCCCTAGGTTCCACGGCCCCATACTATCGCAAGGCGCGTCCCCCGGAGGGGCGGGACCGCGCGGAGGTTGTTCACCGCTAGACCATCTCTAACTCTACCCTCGCGTCATCGCCCAGCAGGGCGCGGAACCGCAGCACCAAGGGCTGGGTGTTTCGGGACCTACGCGTCCGTCTTATAACCTCCCCATACTAGCCGGTGAAATCGGGCTCTTGCCTAAAGGCGGTAGCGCTCATGCTCACCATTCTAGGGCGCAGTCCTCTGCGTAGCGCGCCTACCTGATGCGGGCCATGGAGTAGGCGTCCACGTACCCGCCATCTCGGAAAGCCAGGCGGCGGTGGGTGCCCTCGATCTCGAACCCAAACCTTTTGTAGAGGGCCACCGCGGCGGGGTTGTCCACGTAGACGCGCAGCTCGATGCGCGTCAGGTTCAGCCAGTTGTCGGCCAGATCCATCGCCGCTTCCATCAGCGCCGTACCGACGCCCCTTCCCTGCCAGTCGTAGCGCACGGCCATGCCTATGCTGCCGACGTGCCGGATGCGCGGGCGGTTGGGGGAAGTCTCGAGGCCGAGGTTCCCGACCACCTCGCCCTCCACGCAGGCCACCAGCAAGAACAGCCCCTCCGGCGGCTCCGCGAGCCGCTTGCGCCAGGCCTCCGCCGACTGAAGCGGCAATTGGAGCGTGCCGGCCGCCACCTTCGGGGCGCTCATGATGCGGTGCATGGCCTCGTAGTCGTCAGGTTCCGCGTGGCGAACGCTCACATGTGGCATTCCAACATACTCCCTGTCGCTTACCCTTCGCGCATCTTACTCCTACCGCCGAACCATCAAGTGCCCTTAGGAGAAAACTGAGCGCGACCCTCGTTTCGATTACAGGCCGAGGCTTAAGTCCGTTGCCTTGCGACTATTTCAAGGTGTTCGGTACAATCATTGGCAAGGAGAGCGCGGAAGTTGAGACCTCGGATTTTTGTCGTCTGAAACGACGTAGGCATCGCCCTCTACGAGAAGTTCGGCTTCAAGAGAGAAGGAAACCACCGCCGCTATGCCTTCCGCGACGGTGGGTTCGTTGATGCCTACTCCATGGCCCGTATCAGGGGCTAGTCGAGCGTGGCGTTCACCTGTATCTCGGCGCTGCCGCGCAGGGCGTTGGTGACGGGGCAGACCTGGTCGGCCTGCTCGACGGCCTGCTGGAAGGCGTCGGCGTCGATGCCGGGGACGCGACCATGGACGTCGAGTACCTCGGAGGTGATCTTGAGACTCCCCATGTCGAGCACGCAGGTGGCGTTTATCCGAAGCTCCTCGGGGTCGTTGCCCCCCTCGTGGAGCACGTTGGCGAGCGCCATCGCGTAGCAGCTCGCGTGGGCCGCCGCGATCAGCTCCTCGGGCGAGGTGTTGCCGTTTGGGTTCTCGGTACGGGTGGCGAAGCTGATGTTGGCACCCGTCCACGCCCCGCTGCTCGCGAGGTCGAAGGTACCCGAACCGCTCCCCAGGTCTCCATTCCAAACCACGTCCGCGCGCCGTTCCGCAGTGGGCATGCCACTCTCCTATCTGTTTTCTCGGATACTACGCGGTCCATCCTACCCTGGAGCGCCGGGATCTAATCTTCCGGAGCTCGCTGTAGCGGACGAGAATTCACCCTTCGCGGGCGGCTTCTTCTATCTTGCTCCGGTAGGCTCCATTGGTCTCCCCGATCTCGATATCCGTGCTACGGGTTACCGTTCCCAACAGAGAAGCCGTCTGGCTCAGAGACACCTCCATGTCAAAGTCACTGAAGCTGGAGATGCAGTCTCTGGGAACCAGGACTTTGAACCACCTCATCGCGGCGCCGGAGGCCGTATAGAAGACGCAGATGTTGGCGACCGTGCCGCAGATGATAAGCGTGTCCACCGCCCAGACGCGTAGCATGTGTTCCAGGGACGTCCCGTAGAAGGCGTCGTACCGAGGCTTGTGGACGGACGGCTCCTCCGTCCTCGGGGCGAGCTCGTCCACCACCTGCCAGCCCCAGCTCCCCTCGCGGCAGTGTTCTCCCCAGATCGCCCATTCCGGGTCGCCCTCCCTGTGCGTGTCCTGCGTAAAGACGACCTTCATCCCGGAACCACGGGCCCGATCCAGCAGGTCCCGGATCGCTGGTATGGTGCGTTCGGCGTCCGGGACGACGAGCGA
>CADCUW010000542.1 GCA_902805985.1 uncultured Rubrobacteraceae bacterium | reverse complement strand
CGCTGGGGTAGAGGCCCGCCTCCTCGTCGGCATCGCGCGGGATCTGGTGTGAGTGGACCTCGAAGCGTCCGGCGGTATCCCTGAGCAGGATCCAATCGATGCGCCCGAACGGCTTGTCGGTATCGCTTGGCCTGAAGCGCGAGCCCTTGAAGGCGTGGAAGGTAAAGGCGTCCTCGGCGTCCTCGTTGCCGGCGGCGAGGAAGGTGTCGGTGAAACCATGTTCCCGGAAGACCTCGTAAGGGGCGGAGCCGGGCTTGCAGTTGAAGTCTCCGGTGACGATGGTGGGCGGGTGATCGTGGTTCGCCAGGGTCTCCTCGGTCTGGCGGACGATGAGGCGATTGCCCTCAACACGGGCCAGCTCGCTCATGTGGTCGAGGTGGGTGTTGGCGTGCAGGAAAGCGACGCCGGTCCTTCGGCACCGCAGGACCGCCCAGTTTGCCGAGCGTACGACCTCGTTACCCCAGCTCGCCGAGGACTCCCCGGGCGTGTCGCTGAGCCAGAAGCCGCCGGCGTCGAGCTTCTCGAACCGTTCGGCGTCGTAGAAGATGGCGGCGAACTCCTCCACCTTGTCCGTGCCGTAGGCCGGTCCCATGATGCGTTCGTAGCCGGGGAGATCTTCTCTGTAGACCTCGAGGTTCGGGGCGTGGACTTCCTGCAGGCCGATCAGGTCGGGCGCGTACCTTTTTATGGTCTGGACGTTGAGCCCGGCCCGTCCTTCCCAGGCGTTGATCCCATCCCTGTGGGACGCCCCCCTGACGTTGAAGCTCATTACCCTCAAGGTGCGTCTTTCCATGACCCCTCCTCCGCGCCGTCGGGGTGAATATTACCCAAACGGTGCCTCCTCTCTCCACCCCGCGCAGAAAAGCGCCCAACGGGGTAAGTACCAGCGGGAACGCACAGACGAGAGGAGTGGTCCTTGAAGATAGCGGTGCTCACGAGCGGGGGCGTGGCCCCCGGCATGTCGGCGGCGGTGCGGGCGGCGGCGCAGGCGGCCTTTGCGCGGGGCTGGGAGGCCGCGGTGGTCGAGGAGGGTTACTACGGGCTGCTGAACGGAAGCATCCGTCCTGTGGACCGTCGTGAGCTGTGGGGTTTCGTCCAGCAGGGCGGCACGGCCCTTGGCACGGGCCGCTCCTCGGAGTTCGAGGAGGGGGAGGAGGGCAAGGAGAAAGCTTTGAGCATCCTGAGAGAGGAGGGCGTCGGGGGGCTGGTCGTGATCGGGGGCGGCGGCAGCCTCTCCGGCGGCCTGGAGCTCCACAAGCGCGGCATGCCCACCGTCGGCGTCCCGGCCACGATAGACAACGACATCCCCCAGACGGAGCTCTCCATCGGGGTGGACACAGCCCTGAACACCGCCGTCGCCGTCATAGACCGCATAAAGGACACCGCCACAGCCCACCGCCGGGCGATGGTCGTCGGCGTCCTCGGGCGCGACTCCGGGTACCTGGCGGTGATGAGCGCGATCGCGGGCGGCGCCGACGCGGCCATCGTCCCCGAGTTCGAGACGGACCCGGAGAGGCTGCTCGATCTCCTGAACGAGTCTCACGAGAAGGGCAAGCCCCGCTTCACGGTCGTGGTCGCCGAGGGAGCGTCGCCGACGGCCCAGGAGTTCTGCGATTTCGTCAACGACGCGGGGAGCGGCTACCAGGCCGACCTCACCACCCTCGGCCACATCCAGTCCGGCGGCACGCCCACGGCCTTCGACCGCATCCTCGCCGCCCGCCTGGGCGCCGCCGCCGTCGACGCGCTCGCCGACGACGCCTCGGGCGTCATGGTCGGCCTCTCGGGGGACGAGTTTAGGCACGTACCCCTGGAGAAGATCGCCGGCGAGAAGCGACGCCTCGACCCTGACCTGTACAGCTTGGCCGGAGTCCTCTCGGCGCTTCCAGAGTAGCCCGCTCGCTCCGCGAGCTTGTCGGCACACCTCCTTCGGCGGCTTTCAGCGGTTAGCCGCGGGCCCGCGACCCGTCATCCGGACCGTCGGCCACCCCTTTCGCGCGAACATCAAGCGGTCCCGCCGATTCCACAACCCTGTAGGGGCGGGTTTCAAACCCGCCCGCGCCCCAAGAATCCGCCGTCGCTAGAATGGCGGCAAGGATCTTATCGACAGGGGGGTCCGCCGTGAGCGTCGTGCTCGAGGCCATAGAGACGAAGAAGCGGGGTGGGACGCTCGCGGAGAGCACCATCCGGGACGTGGTGGCCGGCTTTACCGGAGGCTCAGTGCCGGACTACCAGATGTCCGCGCTCCTGATGGCGATCTTCATTCAAGGGATGACCTACGGGGAGACGCTCGCCTTGACGCGCGTCATGGCGGAGAGCGGCGAGACCTACGCGTTCCCGGACTGCGTGGACAAGCACTCCACGGGCGGCGTCGGGGACAAGGTGAGCCTGACCTCCCTCCCCATCGTCGCGGCGTGCGGCGCCCCCGTGGCCAAGCTCTCCGGGCGCGGCCTCGGCACCACTGGCGGCACGATAGACAAGCTCGAGTCGATCCCCGGTCTCTCGGTCGCCCTCTCGGAAGAACATTTCCGCCGGCAGGTCGAGGAGGTCGGGCTCGCCATCGTCGAGGCCGGGGACCTCGCCCCCGCGGACAAGGCCATCTACGCGCTGCGTGACGCGACGGGCACCGTCGACTCCCTCCCCCTCATAGGCTCCTCTATCGTCTCCAAAAAGGCCGCCACGGGCGCCGGCCACCTCCTCTACGACGTGAAACGGGGCTCCGGCGCGTTCATGAAGACGCCGGAGGAGGCCCGCGGGCTGGCCCGCCTTCTCGTCCGCCTCAGCGAGTCCATGGGCATCCGAGCCTCGGCCCTCATAACGAACATGGACACACCCCTGGGTGCCGCCGTCGGCAACGCCCTCGAAGTCCACGAGAGCGTCCGCTTCCTCAAAGGAGACCCCGTCCCCGAAGACCTCGCCCGCGAGGCCCGTCTCGTCGCCGCCAAACTCCTCGAGCTGAGGGGCGAGAAGACCCCGCACGAATCGGTCGAGAGGGCCCTCTCCTCAGGAGCCGCCTACGAGAAACTGGAGCAGTTCGTCCGCGCACAGGGAGCCGGCCCCGACGCTTTAGAGAACCTGCCCACCTCCGGCACGGTCCGCGAAGTCCCGGCCCCCCGCGGC
>CADCUW010000541.1 GCA_902805985.1 uncultured Rubrobacteraceae bacterium | reverse complement strand
TGTGCCCCCCCTCGTCCAGGACGAACCCGGAACCGCCGCCGGGTCCCACCTCCTCGGACGTCACGTCCACGCTCACCACCCCGGGGCCGTCCTCCCGGTACACGTCGCGCACGGAGAGGCCCTCGTCACCGATGGTCGCCGAGGTCTCGGAAGGCTCCCTGGGCGCCGGGGCCTGCTTTATGGTCACGTTGCCCGTGTCGGCGCCCGCGCCGGTCCCTTCTTCCAGGCTACTCCACATCCCGATTAGCAGGAAGAGCGCGGTTACGAGCCCCCCGACGATCGCGGATACCAATGCCGTCAATACCGTCTTCAGAACGATTCCCTTCCGTCGCCCGCGCCGGATCAACTGACGCTGAGGCTATCTATCTTCCATTGGTCACCCTGGCGCACGAGGCTTGCGGTTCCGTCGGGCCGCTCGACGCGGTCCGTGTGGCGAGCCACGGTGCTGAAGGACACGGTCGCGGTATTCCCGTCCACTTGCGCATTCGGGCCGCTCGTGAATTGTACGCTCTGAAGGGTGGCGAAGGTCCGCTCGAAGGTCGCCTGGGATGGCCACGTGCTCTGTCGGTAACCTGCGGTCAGGAGTTGCGCAGATCTTTCGTAGTCGCCTCCGGCGGCGGAGCTGTAGAAGTCATCGACCGTTTGCTCCGCGGCCTGCTCCGGGGACTCGTCTTGCTCTTGCTGCCCACCTTGCTGTTCGCCCTGCCCGGACCCCTCTCCGGAGGGCGCGGGCGTCTCCTCGGGGTTCGGGGCTGGGGTGGTCGGCTGGGACGCGTTCCCGGCGGCGCCTTCCTCTCTCTGATTCTCGTTGCCGCCACCTTCGGCGTTCGAACCTCCGGCTGCGGCCTGTTCGTTTGAAGGACCGCCCTGCGAGGTGTTGGTGCCCCCTCCGCCGGGCAGGCCGGTCAAAGCGAAGGCCCCGATCACGGCGAGCACGGCCACGAGCGCGAGGGCGGCGAGCAAGCCGCGCCCCCCGCCCCGGCGGTCCGTTCGCCCGGCCGAGGAGGCGACCGTCGGGGCCGGACGGACGCGCTGCGATTGGCGGGACGTCTGCGGCGCGGGCTGCGGGTCGGGCTGCGGGTCGGGTTCCGGCTCGGGTTCCGGCTCGGGGGCCACGACGGCCGTCGGGTAGATCTCCCCGAAGCGCCTCTGGGCCTCCTCGGCGCTTGGGCGGCCGTCGGCGTCCTTGGCGAGGCAGGCCAGGATCAGGGCCTCCATCTCCTCCCCGACGTCGAGGTCGTCCTCGCGCTCTTTGAGGGGCGGCGGGGGCTTGGAGACGTGCTGGCTGGCGACCTCTATCGGCGTCCCCGTGAAGGGCGGCTCCCCGGCCGCGGCCTGGTAGAGGGTGGTCCCCAGGGAGTACACGTCGCTCTTGGGCGTTACCTTGTGCCCCTGGAGTTGCTCCGGCGAGGAGTAGAGGGCCGTGCCGAGATACGCGCCGGTCCGGGTCGCCTGGGTGGTGTCCAGGGCGCGGGCTATCCCGAAGTCCGAGACCTTCGCCCGGCCCTTCTCGTCGAGCAGGATGTTGTGGGGCTTTATGTCGCGGTGGACGACGCCGCGGCCGTGCGCGTGGGCGAGGCCCGCGCAGACCTCCTCCCCGATCCTGGCGAGCTCCGCGTCGTCCAGCCTGCCCCGCGCGTCGATAAGCTCCTTGAGGTCGCCGCCAGGGAGGTACTCCATGACGATGTAGGAGACCTCCGAGCCGTCGAGGTCCCCCTCCCCCGCGTCGTAGACCTGGACGATGTTGGGGTGGGAGAGCCTGGCGGCCGTGCGCCCCTCGCGCCTGAAGCGGATGCCGATGTCCGAATCGCCGTGCATGGGCTTGAGGACCTTCACGGCCACGGGCCGGTCGAGGACCTCGTCGCGGCCCAGGTAGACGCGGGCCATGCCGCCGGACCCCACCTCGCGCTCCAGCGCGAACCTGTCTGCAAGCCTCATCATGCGCGTGATTATACGCTCCGGCCGCGCCTTCGCAGCACGCTCCGGCTGACGCCTCTGCTTCTCGGCCGATCAGGCTTTCAGCTTCCTGCTCTGGCCGTCTGAAGGGCTTCTAGGCCGGCGTCGTGTTTTCGTCCTCCAGGCGATCGAGCTTCCACTCCCCACCCTCGTTCACGCAGACCCAAGTCCCGGAGAGGACTTCGGACCCCCATGTATGGTCCAGCCTCGCCTCGAAAGCGACCCGCGCCTTGTCCCCGGACGCCTCGGTCTCCAGCGGAGACAGATACTCCATGTACTCGAACGTGTACAGGTCCTCCTGCTGGGCCCATTGCTCCTTTGAGCCTATCTCCTCCTGCAGCCGCCCGGAGAGCGCGGCCCACGTCGCGTCCACCCTCTGGTAGGACTGGTCCACGTACATGTCGAACACGACCTTCTCAGCTTCTTCTAGCGGCGGCGCAGGTTCGGCCTCTTCGTCGGCGGTTCCGCCGCCGGAAGGGTTCCCGGCCGTCTCGCCGGAGGGGGCGCCGGAGGGGGCGCCGGCTGGTTCGGCCGGGGCCTCCTCCGCCCCCCGGCCCGCATCCGAGACCCCTGCCTGCCGTTCGCCGGTGGCCGACGGCGTCGTCCCCGCGCCCGGGCCGAGCATCGCCCAGGCGACGGCCCCGGCGAGGAGCAGGAGTAGGACCGTCCCGATCAGGACCGCCATTACCCTTCTCTGGCGCGAGCCGGACCGGAAGGTGCGCGTCGGGACGTGCACGGTCTCCTCCGGCGGCCCGGAGACGCCGCGCGGGCCCATGCTCCCGAGCTTCCGGCGCAACGCCCCAAAGCCCGAGAGGCCGGCGGCCTGCGAGGCCCCGACTGCATGCGAGACGCCCGTATGGCCGGCCGCCTTTTTGGCGCCGAGCCTCTCCGGGAACGCGTCCCCGCGCCCGCCCGCCCTCTCCCAAAGCTTTCCGTGAACGCGTCCCGCGTCCGGGCGCACCTCGGGGTCTTTGGCGAGGCAGTCGAGGATGAGCGTCTCAAGCCCCTCGCCCATCGAGGCGCCCCTCTCTCGCGGCGGGTCAGGGTTCCTGACAACCTGCTGGTTTGCGACCTCTATCGGGGCGCCGGTGAAGGGGGGTTCGCCCGTCGCGGCGTGGTAGAGGGTGGCGCCAAGGGAGTAGACGTCGCTCTTGGGCGTGACCCTGTGGCCCTGGAGCT
>CADCUW010000540.1 GCA_902805985.1 uncultured Rubrobacteraceae bacterium | reverse complement strand
AGAGAGGCGCGGCCATGCCGACGACCAACCAGCTCGTGCGCCACGAGCGCGAGCGACAGACGCAGAAGACGGCGACGCCGGCGCTGCAGGGTTCCCCGCAGCGGCGGGGCGTTTGCACCCGCGTCTCGACGACGACCCCGAAGAAGCCTAACTCGGCGCTGCGCAAGATCGCCAGGGTCAGGCTCGTCAACGGCCACGAGGTCACGGCCTACGTGCCGGGCGAGGGGCACAACCTGCAGGAGCACTCCGTCGTGCTGGTCCGCGGCGGCCGGGTGAAGGACCTGCCGGGCGTGCGCTACAAGGTCGTGCGCGGGGCGCTCGACACGCTCGGGGTCAACAACCGCAAGCAGGGCCGCTCCAAGTACGGGACGAAGAAGGGGTAGGAGAAGAGATGCCCAGAAGAGCAGCGCCGCCGAAAAAGAAGATAACCGGGGACCCGGTCTACGGGAGCGTGACCGTCCAGCAGTTGATCAACAAGATCATGCTCGACGGCAAGAAGAGCACCTCCGAGAAGATCATCTACGACGCCCTCGCGTACATCGAGGAGCGCACGGCCACGAGCCCGGTGACGGTCCTGAATAACGCCCTGGACAACATCAGGCCGCGCCTGGAAGTCCGCAGCCGCCGCGTCGGCGGGGCGACGTACCAGGTGCCGATCGAGGTGGCCCCCAGGCGGGCCAACACGCTGGCCCTGCGCTGGATGGTCGGGTTCGCCCGGGCGCGCCGGGAGAAGACGATGGGCCGCAGGCTCGCAGGCGAGATCCTGGACGCCAAGGACAACATCGGCTCCAGCGTGAAGCGCAAAGAGGACACCCACCGGATGGCAGAGGCCAACCGGGCGTTCGCACACTACAGGTGGTGACGAGGTAGAAGATGGCTGTTCAAGTAGACAAAAAGACGCCGCTAAGGCGGGTAAGAAACATCGGCATCATGGCCCACATCGATGCCGGCAAGACGACGACCACGGAGCGCATTCTGCTCTACACGGGCCTCACCCACAAGCTGGGCGAGGTCCACGACGGCAACGCCGTCATGGACTGGATGGCCCAGGAGCGCGAGCGCGGCATCACCATCACGTCCGCCGCGACCACGGTCTTCTGGGGCGGCATCGAAGGCTCCGGCAAGAACGGCAAGGGCGAGCGCGAGGGCGTGCATAGCCGCATTCCCGAGCAGCACCGCATCAACATCATAGACACGCCCGGACACGTGGACTTCACCGTCGAGGTGGAGCGGTCCCTGCGCGTGCTCGACGGTTCGATCGCGTTGTTCGACTCCGTTGCCGGTGTGGAGCCGCAGTCGGAGACGGTGTGGCGTCAGGCGGACAAGTACGGGGTTCCGAGGATCGCGTTCGTCAACAAGATGGACCGTATCGGGGCGGACTTCTACAAGGCCGTCGGCACGATGGTCGACAGGTTGCGGGCCAACGCCGTGCCGGTGCAGTTGCCTATTGGGGCCGAGAGCGAGTTCCAGGGCATCGTGGACCTCGTGGAGATGCGGGCCATCGTCTATACGGACGACCTCGGTGCTACGTGGGAAGTCACGGACATCCCCGAGGATATGCGGGAGATCTCCGCGGAGTACCGGGAGAAGCTGGTCGAGGCCGTCGCCGACCAGGACGAAGAGCTCATGATGATGTACCTGGAGGGCGAAGAGATCGAGGTGGAGCAGATCCGGGCGGCGATCCGGAAGGCGACCCTCGAGATCCAGATGACCCCCGTCTTCGTCGGCTCGGCGTTCAAGAACAAGGGCGTCCAGCCGCTGCTCGACGGCGTCGTGGACTACCTGCCGAGCCCGCTTGACGTGCCGCCCGTGGAGGGCAAGACCGTAGACGGCGAGCCCATCACCCGCGAGGCCGACGAGAACGGCCCGCTCTCCGCGCTCGTCTTCAAGGTTCAGTCCGACCCGCACGTCGGCAAGCTGACATACATGAGGGTCTACTCCGGCACGCTCAAGGCCGGCTCCTACGTCATGAACACGACCAAGGGCCGCCGCGAGCGGGTTGGGCGTCTGCTGCAGCTCCACGCGAACAGCCGCGAGCAGCGCGACGAGGTCTACGCCGGCGAACTCGTGGCGGCCATCGGGCTCTCCAACTCCGGTACGGGCGACACGCTCGTCTCGCCCGATGACGAGCAGATCGTGCTCGAGGAGATGATCTTCCCGGAGCCCGTCATCTCGCAGGCCATCGAGCCGAAGACGAAGGCCGACCAGGAGAAGCTGACCGTTGCGCTCCAGCGCCTCGCGGAGGAGGACCCTACGTTCTCCGTGCGTGGGGACGAGGAGACGGGCCAGACCATCATCGCCGGCATGGGCGAGTTGCACCTGGAGATCATCGTCGACAGGTTGCTGCGCGAGTTCAGGGTGGACGCCAACATCGGCCGCCCGCAGGTCGCCTACAGGGAGACCATCCGCCGGCGCGTCGAGAACATCGAGGGCCGCTTCGTGCGCCAGACGGGTGGACGCGGCCAGTACGGCCACGCGGTCATCAACATGGAGCATAACGAGGAGCAGGGCTACGAGTTCGACAACAAGATCGTCGGCGGTGTGATCCCGCGTGAGTACATAGGGAGCGTGGACAAGGGCATCAAGGGCGCGATGGACAGCGGTGTCGTGGCCGGGTTCCCGGTCGTGGACATCAAGGTGGAGCTCGTCGACGGGTCTTTCCACGACGTCGACTCTTCGGAGATGGCGTTCCAGATCGCGGGCTCCATGGCCGCCCAGGAGGCCCTCAAGAGGGCCAACCCGGTGCTGCTGGAGCCGGTCATGAGCGTCGAGGTCGTCATGCCCGAGGAGTTTATGGGCGACGTCATGGGCGACCTGAGTTCCCGCCGGGGGCAGATCCAGGGCATGGACTCCCGCGGCGGCGGCCAGGTCATCCGGGCGATGGTGCCGCTCTCGGAGATGTTCGGCTACGCGACCACCGTGCGCTCCAAGACCCAGGGGCGCGCCACCTTCACCATGCAGTTCGACCACTACGACGAGGTGCCCAAGAGCATCGCGCAGGAGATCGCCGAGAAGGGCTAGAGCCCCCTTCCGGCGTTAATAGAAAAGGAGAGGAGAACCCAATGTCGAGAGGGAAGTTCGAGAGGAACAAGCCGCACCTGAACGTGGGCACGATCGGGCACGTGGACCACGGCAAGACCACGCTCACCGCGGCGATCACCAAGACGCTGGCCAAGGCCGTGCCGGGCGACCCGGCCAACCGCGAGGTGGCTTTCGATCAGATAGACAACGCCCCCGAGGAGCGCCAGCGCGGGATCACGATCGCCACCTCCCACCAGGAGTACGCCACGGAGAACCGCCACTACGCCCACGTGGACTGCCCGGGGCACGCCGACTACGTCAAGAACATGATCACGGGGGCGGCCCAGATGGACGGGGCGATCCTGGTGGTCAGCGCCGCGGACGGGCCGATGCCCCAGACGCGCGAGCACATCCTGCTCGCCAGGCAGGTCGGGGTGCCCTACATAGTGGTGTTCCTAAACAAGGCGGACATGGTCGACGACGAGGAGCTGCTCGAGCTCGTGGAGATGGAGGTCCGGGAGCTCCTGGGCGAGTACGACTTCCCCGGCGACGACGTGCCGGTGGTGGTGGGCAGCGCCTTGAAGGCCCTTGACGGGGACGACTCCGAGTACGGGGAGCCGAGCATCCTGCGGCTGATGGAGGCTGTTGACTCCTACGTGCCCGAGCCCGAGCGGGACATAGACCGCGACTTCCTCTTGGCGGTGGAGGACGTCTTCACGATCCAGGGGCGGGGCACGGTCGCCACGGGGCGGGTTGAGACCGGGCAGGTCTCGGTGAACACGGAGATAGAGATAGTGGGCATCCGCCCCACCAGAAAGACGGTCGTGACGGGCGTCGAGATGTTCAACAAGAGCATGGACTCGGCCCAGGCCGGGGACAACATAGGGGCCTTGCTGCGGGGGCTCAAGAGGGACGACGTGGAGCGGGGGCAGGTGCTGGCCAAGCCCGGCACGATCACGCCGCACACGCGCTTCAAGGCCGAGGTGTACGTTCTCTCGAAGGAGGAGGGGGGCCGCCACACGCCGTTCTTCACGAACTACCGCCCGCAGTTCTACTTCCGCACCACGGACGTGACGGGGGAGATCCGCTTGGAGGAGGGGGTGGAGATGGTGATGCCCGGGGACAACACGGTGATGGAGGTGGAGCTCATCTCGCCGATCGCGATGGACGAGGGGCTGAACTTCGCCATCCGCGAGGGCGGCAGGACCGTCGGCGCGGGCGTCGTCACCGAGATCGTCGAATAGCGGTATAACGTTGGTTTAGCGGGGGCGGCAATGGTGCCGCCCCTGTGATTTGGAGGATTATTATGAGACAATTGGTGACGCTGGCTTGCGACGAGTGCAAGCGCCGGAACTACAACAGCCGTAAGAACCGGCGCAACACCCCGGACCGCATCCAGCTAAACAAGTTCTGTCCGTGGTGCCGGCAGCATACGGCGCACCGGGAGACCCGGTAGGACCGTTCGACAAAGGGCAGTAGCTCAGTTGGAAGAGCAGCGGTCTCCAAAACCGCAGGTCGTGGGTTCGAGTCCCTCCTGCCCTGCTCCGAGAGGCGAAGTCATGCGAGGATTCAGTGGGTAAGAAGCGGAGCGCCCAGGCGACGTCCGGAAAGGGCGGTGCGAAGGCGCAGCAACAGCAGCAGCAGAAGAGCGGCGGGTTTCTGGCCGGGCCGAGAAAGTTCGCGCGCGACGTGCGGGGCGAGCTCAGGCGGGTGAGTTGGCCCGGCCGCGACCAGTTGCGCCAGAGCACGGCGGTCGTGCTCATCATCGTGCTGACGCTCGCGGCCTACGTGGCGGTCTGGGACTTCCTCTTCGGCAGGCTCGCGCGTCTGATCTTTACGTAGTCTAGGAGTCTATTCCCTTGAAGAAGTGGTACGTCGTCAACACATACTCGGGCCACGAGAACAAGGTCCGAACGACGCTCGAGCGGCGCATCGAGTCGATGGGCCTCAACCGGCACTTCGGCGAGATCAGCATCCCGACCGAGAACGTCATCGAGATCAAGGACGGCAAGAAGGTCCCGACGGTCCAGCGCCAGTTCCCAGGCTACGTCCTGGTGAACATGGACATGAACGACACCTCCTGGAGCCTGGTCCGCCAGACGCCCGGGGTCACCCAGATCGTCGGGGCCGGGGACACGCCGCTGGCGCTCTCCCGCGCCGAGGTCGAGAGGCTCCTGCACCCGGGCGAGGCCGCGGCGGAGCAGCGCGAGAAGATAAAGACCACCGTGGACTACGCCATCGGGGAGACGGTCAAGGTCATCGGCGGGCCGCTGTCGGACTTTACGGGCTCGATCTCGGACATTAACGTGGACCAGTCGCGGCTGAAGGTGCTGGTCTCCATCTTCGGGCGGGAGACGCCGGTGGAGCTCTCTTTCAGCCAGGTAGCCAAGCTCTAAAACAAACGAGAGGAATTTTATGGGCAGAGGACGCGGGCGCCGCGTAGCGCGCAAACTGAAACTGCAGGTCACGGGTGGGCAGGCAAACCCGGCCCCGCCGGTGGGTCCTGCGCTCGGCCAGGCGCAGGTGAACATCGGGGAGTTCGTGCGGCAGTTCAACGAGGCCACGCGCGACCGGATGGGCCAGGTGGTGCCGGTCGAGATTACGGTCTTCGAGGACCGCTCGTTCACGTTCGTCACCAAGACCTCTCCCGCGGCGTACCTGCTCAGGCAGGCCGCCGGCATCGACAAGGGCAGCGGCGAGCCGAACCGCTCGAAGGTCGGCACGGTGAGCCGCGAGCAGGTCGAGGAGATAGCCAGGAACAAGATGCCTGACCTCAACGCCGCCGACGTGGAAGGCGCGTCGAAGATCGTGGAGGGCACGGCCCGGAGCATGGGGATTACTGTCAATGGGTAGACGGCTGATGGAACAGAGGACGAAGATAGACCCGGAGCGCCGCTACTCGCCGCGCGAGGCCCTGGAACTCGTAAAGAGCTTAGACGGCGCCAAGTTCGACGAGAGCGTCGAGGCCCACGTCCACCTCAGCGTGGACCCGAGGCGGGCCGACCAGATGGTCCGCGGGACCCTGATGCTCCCGAACGGCACCGGCAAGACCCGCCGCGTCGCCGTCTTCGCCGAGGGCGAGAAGGCCCGCGAGGCCGAGGAGGCGGGTGCCGACGTGGTCGGCTCCGACGACCTGGCCTCCCGCATTCGGGAGCAGGGCTTCATGGACTTCGACGTGGCGGTCGCCACACCGGACCAGATGCGCTCGGTCGGGCAACTCGGGCCGGTGCTCGGTCCGCGGGGGCTCATGCCGAACCCGAAGAGCGGGACCGTCACGATGGACGTCGGGCGGGCCGTGGAGGAGATCAAGCGCGGCAAGATCGAGTACCGCGTGGACCGGTACGGGATCATCCACGGCATCATCGGCAAGAAGTCCTTTGACGTGGACAGCCTCGTCGAGAACTACTACGCCCTACGCGAGGAGCTGCAGCGGGCCCGCCCCGCGCCGGTCAAGGGCCGGTACTTCAAGACCGTGACCCTTACCACGACGATGGGACCGTCGATCAAGGTTGACCCCACGATAGAGAGGGAGTAAGATCTCGCGCGGACTCTAGAGTCCAAAACTGACCAGAGACAGCCGGGGTCCGAGGCTAGCGCCAGGGACTTAATCTTCCGGCCGAGGTCGTGGAAAGCTCCTTACGGATTCCTTTGCGAACCCCGGGTGCCTCTGCGGCCCCGGGGTTTTCTATTGCAGAGGAGTCGAGGTGAAGAGGGAAGAGAAAGCGCAGGTGATCGAGCGTCTCGCGACCAAGTTGCGGGCCGGCTCGGCGGTGCTGGTGGACTACCAGGGCATGGACGTTGCCAGGTCAACGGACCTCAGGCGTCGCAGCCGCGAGTCGGGCGTCGAGTTCGTCGTCGCCAAGAACACCCTCGCCAGGCGGGCGGCCGACGAGGCCGGCGTCGATGGCCTGCGGGAGTTCTTGCAGGGCCCGACGGCGCTGGCGTTCTCGGAGGACCCGGTGGCGAGCGCGAAGCTCATGGCGGAGTTCGCCGACCAGGTCGAGACGTTCGCCCTGAAGGGCGGCGTTCTCGACGGCGGGCGGATTCTCGATGAGGCCGACGTCGTGGCGCTGTCGAAGTTGCCGGGCCGGGAGCAGCTCATCGCCCAGGTCGTCGGCGGCATCTCGTCGCCGCTCACGGGCTTCGTGACGGTCCTGAACAACACCATCCAGGGCCTCGTCGTGGCGCTCGGCCAGATCGCCGAGCAGAAGCAGAGCACCGAACAGTCGTAGTAAGAGTCGAGTCCAGGAGGATTTGAAATGGCGGTAAACCAGCAGGAACTGATGGAGTCCATCGAGAACATGACCGTTCTCGAGCTCTCCGAGCTCGTCAAGGCCCTCGAGGAGCGCTTCGGCGTCTCCGCCACGGCCGTCGCCGCAGGCCCGGCCGGTGGTGGCGCCACTGAACTCGCGCCCGCCGAGGAGGAGCAGACCGAGTTCGACGTCGTGCTCACGGGCCCTGGCGAGAAGAAGATCCAGGTCATCAAGGTCGTGCGCGCGGCCACCGGCCTGGGCCTGAAAGAGGCCAAGGCCCTCGTCGACGAGGCCCCGAACCCCGTCAAGGAGGCGATCTCCAAGGAGGACGCCGAGGCCCTCAAGGCGCAGATCGAAGAGGCCGGCGGTACCGTGGAGCTCAAGTAGCTTAGAGGTTCCAAGGCTTTGAGGCTCTAGGTATAAGCCAAGAGCCTGCAAGGGCGGCGCTCCCACACGGGGCGCCGCTTTTCGTTCGGGCGAGTCTGTGCACACCAGAGATTCGTGGTCGCCGTGGGGACCGGGAAGCAAAACCTCGAACCGCAAGTCTCCCCGCCTGCTGCCTTTGTGGCATGATTCGAGACGTTGTGCTAGACTGCGCCCGCTGGTCGGAGGCAAGGTTGCAGGCCAGCCACATATTTCTTCCATCTTCCCTTGACTGTGCCCCCTTGTGGGGGTAACATACTCGTTTGCGTGCTCGGCCTTTTTTCGACAATCCTTGCGGAGGAGAGTTAATTTGGTAACCCCTGTCGTGCGCCGGAAACGGCACCCTTACGCTCGGTTGCAGTCCACAGAAGTTCAGTTGCCGGATCTCGTCGAGATCCAGTTGAACTCTTTTCAGAAGTTTCTGGATCAGGGCATTCAGAAGACGTTTACGGATATATCTCCCATAGAAGACTACACGGGTTCTTACGCCGTGGAGTTCGGTGAGAGCCGCTTCGAGGAGGCTCCGGTCTCCGCCGAAGACTGCATGACGAAGGACAAGACTTACGCCGCGCCCCTGTTCGTCAAGGTGCGCTTCATCGTCAAGGAGACGGGCGAGGTCAGGGAGCAGGACGTCTTTATGGGCGACTTCCCTCTCATGACGAACTCTGGGACCTTTATCATCAACGGGACCGAGCGGGTCGTCGTCACGCAGCTCGTGCGGTCGCCCGGGGCTTACATCATGGAGCCCAAGGACCAGACCAAGCAGGTCCTGACGGCGAGCCTCATGCCGAGCCGGGGGTCCTGGCTCGAGTTCGAGGTCGAGACCAAGGGCTACGTCTCGGTGCGTATCGACCGCAAGAGGAAGCTGCCTGTCAGCGTGCTCCTCAAAGCCCTGGGGATGGGCGGGCCGGAGGAGATCCTCTCCCGCTTCAACGATTCGTGGCTTATCCGCAACACCCTGGGGCGCGACGACATCGCCTCGCAGGAGGAGGCGCTGCTGGAAGTGTTCCGGCGCCAGCGCCCCGGCGAGCCGGTCAACCGCGAGAACGCGGAGAACCTGGTGCAGAGCCTCTTCTTCGACCCGAAGCGCTACGACCTCTCCGAGGTCGGCCGCTACAAGGTCAACAAGAAGCTCAAGCTCGACGTGCCCCTCGAGGACCACACCCTCACCATCGAGGACATCGCCGGGTTGCTCGGCCGCCTCATCCAGACCTCAGAGGAGGTCGCCGAGGAGGAGGAGTTCGGCCGGATCAACTACGAGAGGATCCGCCACAAGCTCGACGAGTACGAGCACTTCGGCAACAGGCGCCTGCGTACCGTCGGAGAGCTGGTCCAGGAGGCGTTCCGGATCGGGATGTACCGCATGGAGCGCGTCGTCCGCGAGCGGATGACGACCCAGGACGAGGAGTCCATAACGCCGCAGAGCGTCGTCAACACCAAGCCCGTGGCGAGCGCTATAAAGGAGTTCTTCGGCTCAAGCCAGCTCTCGCAGTTCATGGACCAGACGAACACGCTCTCAGGCCTCTCGCACAGGCGCCGCCTGAGCGCGATGGGCGCCGGCGGGTTGAGCCGGGAGAGGGCCCCAATAGAGGTCCGCGACGTGCATCCGACCCACTACGGGCGGATGTGCCCGATCGAGACGCCGGAGGGTCCGAACATCGGGCTCATAGGCCAGCTCTCGACGTTCGCGACCGTGGACGACTACGGCTTCGTGCAGACGCCCTACCGGAAGGTAGTGGACGGCAAGCTGACCGATGAGATCGAGTACCTCTCCGCCGACGAGGAGGAGGAGTTCACGATCGCCCAGGCCAGCACCATCGTCGACCTCGAGACCGGCCAGATCGCCGAGGGCGAGCAGATCCTGGCCCGCCGCAAGGGCGGCGAGGTCTCCTCGGTCTCCCCGGCGGAGGTCGACTACGTGGACGTCGCTCCCTTGCAGACGGTCTCCGTCGGCACCGCGCTCATCCCGTTCCTCGAGCACGACGACGCCAACCGGGCGCTCATGGGCGCGAACATGCAGCGTCAGGCCGTGCCGCTGCTCCGCAGCGAGGCCCCGTACGTGGGCACCGGCATGGAGTTCAGGGCCGCCGCCGACACCGGCGACGTGCTCCTGGCCCGCAACGCCGGCAAGGTCGAGCGGGTCGTGGCCAGCAGGATCACGGTCAGGCGCGACGACGGTGCGGTGGACGAGTACGCGCTGCGCAAGTTCGCCCGCTCCAACCAGGGCACCTGCGTCAACCAGAGGCCGCTCGTCACGGAGGGCGAGGAGGTCGAGGCGGGGACCGTCATGGCCGACGGCTCTTCGACCGACCAGGGTGAGCTCGCGCTCGGGAAGAACATGCTCGTGGCTTTCATGCCGTGGGAAGGGTTCAACTTCGAGGACGCGATCATCATCTCCGAGCGCATCGTCAAGGACGATGTCCTCTCCTCCATCCACATCGAGGAGTACGAGGTCCAGGCTAGGGACACCAAGCTCGGGCCCGAGGAGATCACCCGCGACATCCCGAACGCCTCCGACGACGTCCTGATGAACCTGGACATGGACGGCATCATCCGCATCGGGGCCGAGGTTGGCTCCGGCGACGTGCTCGTCGGCAAGGTCACGCCCAAGGGCGAGTCCGAGCCGACGCCCGAGGAGAAGCTGCTCCGCGCGATCTTCGGCGAGAAGGCCCGCGAGGTGAAGGACTCATCTCTGAAGGTGCCCCACGGCGAGGGCGGCGTCGTCATCGACGTCAAGCGCTTCAGCCGCGACGACGGCGACGAGTTGCAGCCGGGTGTGAACGAGATGGTCCGCGTGTTCGTGGCCAAGAAGCGCAAGATAGCTGAGGGCGACAAGCTCGCCGGGCGCCACGGCAACAAGGGCGTCATCTCCAAGATCGTGCCCGAAGAGGACATGCCGTTCATGGAGGACGGCCGCCCGGTGGACGTAATCCTGTCCCCCTTGGGCGTGCCGAGCCGGATGAACATCGGCCAGATCCTCGAGACCCACCTGGGCTGGGCCGCGAGCCAGGGCCTCGGCGAGAGCGACGAGCCTACGTTCGTCTCCACGCCGGTCTTCTCGGGTGCTGAGGTCGAGGACATCGACAAGGCCATCGAGGCCGTCAACAACAACGGCGGGGCCAAGACCGGGATGGGCCGGGGCGGCAAGGTGACGCTGTATGACGGGCGCACCGGCGAGCCGTTCGATGGTCGGATCACGGTCGGCTACATGTACATCCTGAAGCTCCTCCACCTCGTGGACGACAAGATCCACGCGAGGAGCACGGGCCCGTACTCCCTCGTCACGCAGCAGCCCCTGGGCGGCAAGGCCCAGTTCGGCGGCCAGCGCTTCGGCGAGATGGAGG
>CADCUW010000539.1:8242-11044 GCA_902805985.1 uncultured Rubrobacteraceae bacterium | reverse complement strand
CCATGGGCGCGGAAGACTTCGCGTACTTCCTGGAGAGAGTCCCCGGCGCCTTCGTCTGGCTCGGCGTGGGCGAAGACGTCTCGGGCCTGCACACGCCCCGGTTCGCCTTCGACGAGAAGATCCTCCCTCGCGGCTCCGCGCTGCTCACAGCGCTGGCGCTGGGTTAGGCCCCCGGACTTGCGGTCGCGGGAGGAGTGACCGGTAACGCGTTGTGCCTCTCCTCAGGCGCGGCCGGGTTTGAGACCCGCCATTACGGTGGGGTTGAGAACCTGTGATCCTTGTGGGTTTCTGGGTCCGCGCTGCCTCGAAGGCCACAGGGAGTGCCACCGACCGAAAAAGCTGAAAGCCGTCGGATACGGCGTGCTGAGAGTCCCAGGAGGGGACGTGCCGAAAGCGGAGGCGAGGCCGGAGCGTGCTGAAAGGCGCGCGGCGCCGTGCTGAAGCGTCAGCTTCCCGGCGAGTTTACCAGTAGCTCGTAGGCCTCGGACGGGCCCGTCAGGAGGAGCAGGATCAACAGTACCGCCACCAGCGGGATGAGCGCCGCCGCCGCGGCCCGGCGACCGTCGGTGCCCAGGGCGGTCTTCACGGCCCTCGTGGCGACGTAGGCGCCGTAAGGGATGGCGATGAGGGGGCCGAAGGGGATCCAGAGGACGATGCCGATACCCGTCGCGTAGGCGAGGTGGCGGTAGAGGGGGCGAAAGTTGCGGCGGGAGGGTCCGCCCGAGTGGATCACCTGCACCAGCACGGCCACGCCCGAGACGAGAAAAGGGGCGAGTATCAGGGAGACGACGAGGCCCAAGAAGAGGACGTAGACGAGGCCAACGTTGAAGTCCCTGACCCAGACCGCCTGCAACGCGGCCTCCAGCACCAGGTTGAGGTAGAGGACAACCGAGGTGAAGACGGTGGGCCGGACAAAGCCCGCGTCCGGGTCAAGCCGGGCGAAGAACTCCCCGGGCGCCAGCCAGACGCCCCTGAGCGCGCCCCAGAAGTCCTCCCGGGCGCCGCCGTACCTGGTGCGCGACATCAGTTCTCGCCCCCACCCTCGGTTTGCCCCTCGCCGGAAGGCTCGCGGGAGACGTCGCCTACCAGGGTCTGGAGGGCGAGGTTCGTGGCGTCCCCGGATGGGAGGTTGGCCGTGATGTCGCCCGTCCCGACGGAGAGGCGGCCCTCGCCCGAGAAGCGGCCCGAGAGCGTCACGTCGCCCACCTCGACGCCCGCCTCCAGGGTACCCAGGATCAGGTCTTCCAGGGTGACGTCGCCGGAACCGACGACCAGTTCCAGGTTGCCCGTATCGGTCCTCATGCCGCCGACGGTGACGTCTCCCTGCTCGGCCTCGACGGCAACGTCGCCGGCGACGTCCCGCACCGTTACGTCGCCGGACGCCGCCCGTACCGTCACGTTGCCGTCGAGGCCCGTGACCTCGACGTCCCCCTCTGCGGCCTCGACCTCCACGCCGCCGCCCGCCGGCATCCCCACAGTATAGTCCGCCCCCGTCTCCCCGCCGCCGTCCGTCTCCAGGGTGATCGCCGGGCCCTCCCGCAAGACGTCCACGGGGACCTCCGAGGCGGCGCTGCGGGCGGCTGCCGGATCACCCGCAGCGGCGTACCTCGTCACCTCGTACTCGACGGCTTCGGAGCCGCTCGCGCCCTCCACGCGCACGCCTCCAGGACCGTTGGTGATGGTCACCTTCGGCTCGCGGCCCGAGTCTATGGAGTCCCTGGCGACGCTGGAGCCGGGCACCTCCTCGCCGAGGGAGCGCCACAAAAAAACCGCCGCTACGACGAGGAGCGCAAGGAGCAGGAGGACGGCGAGGATCGCTAGAGTGCCCGGACGGGAAGGGCCTTCGCGGGCCCTGCGGGACCTCGACGGGGGGCGTTCGGGGCGGCGGGAACCGCCCTCGCCGCTAACGCCCACCCTCGGGGCGGGTCATTGGACCACGCGGCCGTACACATCCTCGAGGCGGACGATGTCCCCCTCGTCGAACTCGCCGAAGGAGATCTCTAGTATCCGAACCGGATCTTTGCCCTCGGTGGAGAGCCGGTGGACCGCCTCGCGGGGGATGTACAGCTTCTCCCCGGGCTCCGGCGAGAGGTCCTCCCCGTCAAGCTCCACGCGCGCGCCGGGGTCGAGCACCACCCACAGCTCGTCGCGGTGGTGATGATACTGGCGGGAGAGCGTGCCGCCAGGGGCGACCGTGATGATCTTGACCGTTGAAGGCAGATTGTGTGTGTACTGCTCGAACCTGCCCCAGGGCTTGTCTACCTTGATAGATGGCGGCCGGTGATCCAAGCGAACCCCCCTTTCGTGAAAGCAGATTCTAGACGATTTGGAGTACCATCAGCAATCTGCCGGGGGCTTCGGGCCGGAAAAGAGCCAAACCCGCCGTTGGGCTACAATGCGCCGTCGGACCAGACCGAGAGCTTGAGGCTGATGGCCGAAAGCTGGAAGGGGGCTCTTTTGCCTAGAGTCGAAGTAGAAGGCGCGGGGACTTTCGACGTCGAGGAGGGCAAGCGGCTGGTCCTCGCCATCGGGGAGGACGCGAGCGTGGACATCCTCCACCGTGTCGGTCTGTGACCGCAAACACGACGGCGGTTTTCGCTTCAAAGCCGTGCTCTCCGAGCACGGTAGTCGGCTGGAGTTGATGAAAGGAGTCGCGGGTGCCTAGGCTAGAGGTTGAGGGTGTGGGGGGGTTCGATGTTCCCGATGGCAAGCGGTTGGTCCTCGCGATCGAAGAGGATGCTGGGGTAGACATACTGCACCGTTGCGGCGCTTACGCCAAGTGCACCACCTGCCGGATCGAGT